>JALSGI010000575.1 GCA_026982835.1 Planctomycetota bacterium
GGAGGTGGCGGCCTGCTTTTGGGTTGTTTTCGGGGGTCGGCGGGGCACCAGGCGATAAAGCCCCCAGGCGTGCCACACGTCGGCCAGTTGGCTGGCCACCCATGCGGCTTGCTGCACGGCCGGGTCGCCCCAAGGCGTGCCCGGTGGCCCCGAGGGCCGGCTGCGCACCCCGCCCAGGCGGGGAAAACCGGCGGCCTGTTCCGGCGTAAAATCCTCGCTGGGCAGCAGCACCCCCTGCTGATCCACAGCAAAGAGCCCGCCGGGAACTTCCACCATCAGCACCGGCTTGCGGTAGCGGACCTGCACCCGCACCCGCGGACCGGCCTGAAGCACCACTTGCTCCACGCGGGCGATCCAGGGATGGAGCGAGAACGCCTCGTAGAGTTTTTTGGCCAGTTGGGCATCGAGCACCGAGAGCGGTTCCTCCCAGCGGGCATGGTCGATCACCTCCTGCACCACCGGGCGATGGATCCAGGCCGGGGGGGAGGGCTCCAACACGATGTTTTCCGCCTGGACGCGGAACCGGGGAGAGTGGAGCATTTGCTCGCGGAGCGAGTGGGCCACGGCCCAAAACAACAGGGCAAACCCCGCCAGCGTGGCGGCCCCGGCAATCCACACCCTGCGCAAAGAGCTTCGGCCTTCGGCCATTGGCGCGTTTCCGTTGTTTCCGGGTGGTGAGACGTCGGCCCAGGAGGTGCTTTCTCGGCGCGGTTTTCTCCGTAGTCGTATATCGGTTGGTGGATGCTGCGGACTTGACCCGCGGCGGCGGTTTTCTGGCCGCGAGCCGTTCTCCGCGGGCTGACGGTGCGCGGCTGGCCGATATAAGCGAGAATCAGCGTTTGTTCTAGCTGCGGAGCGGAAGCTCCGGCGAGCCGCGTGCGTGAGCACGCGGTTTTTAGCGGCAGCGGTAACTGCTTTGTTTGAAGCAACCGGGAGCTCGTGCTCCCGGCTCGCCGTTTGGTGTGAGAATTAGCGCTTGTTCTTGTCTCGGAGCGGAAGCTCCGGCGCAACGGCCAAGCTGCAAGTCGCATGGCGCACGCCGTGTTCTTCTCCCCCCGCTGACGCGGGGGGCTCTTGGTTGTGCAAGTTGACGCCTTTTTTGCAACGGAGCGGAAGCTCCCAGTGGCTGCGGCCCTGCCGCCTCCCCGCACTAACGTGCGGGGCTCCTCAAGACCCAAGACCCACGACTCAAGCCCTGACGTGCGCACGCTCCTCCGCGGGCTAACGGTGGGCGGCTCGCCATCCCTCCAAGCCCCCAAGCCTCCATCCCTCCCCGAGCGGGCCACTTTTCCCCGTGCCGCGGCTGTTTTAGAATCCGCAAAGACCGCTGCTTGCTGCACACCCCCCCGACCGTCTTCTGCTGCCGCAAGGAGCCACGGATTGAGTTCCCCGCAAAAGGTGTACATCGTCGGGATCGGCGATGATGGGCTTTCGGGGCTGACGGCCACGGCCCGCGAGCTGATCGAGCAGGCCACGCTGCTGGTGGGCGATGAGCACACGCTGCAGCTGGTGCCGGTTTCCCCGGAGCAGCGCCGCGTCACCGACGACGACCTGGCCCAAGTGGTCCGCCTGATCGCCGAAAATCCCCAGGAGCGGATCGTGGTGCTGGCCACCGGCGACCCGCTGTTTTACGGGGTGGCGCGTTATCTTTGGGACCGGCTGGGCAAGGACCGCTTCGAGGTGGTGCCGCACGTGAGCACCATGCAGTTGGCCTTCGCCCGGGTGAAAGAGAGCTGGGAAGAAGCGTTTTTGACCAACCTGGCCAACCACCCGCTGGAGGCGGTGATCGACAAGATTCGCGTGGCCGAGAAGGTAGGGCTGTTTCCCACCGAAGCCTGCCCCCCGCGCCGCCTGGCCCGAACGCTGCTGGACCGGGGCATCGACTACTTTGACGCCTATGTGTGCGAGAACCTGGGCTCGCCGGACGAGCGGGTCACCGTCGGCTCGCTGGAGGAGATCGCCCAGCGGGACTTTGCCCCCTTGTGCGTGGTCATCCTGGTCCGCAAGCCCGAGGCCCCCGATCGCCCCCGGGAACAGGTGGGCCGGCGGCTGTTCGGCAACCCGGACGAGATGTTCCTGCAGTCCAAGCCCAAGCAAGGGCTGATTACCCCGGCCGAGGTGCGAGCGATGGCCCTGGCCGCAATGGATCTGGGCCCGCGGAGCGTGGTGTGGGACGTGGGGGCCGGCAGCGGCTCGGTCTCCATCGAGGCGGCCCAGATCGCCCGCGACGGCACCGTCTATGCCATCGAAATGGACCCGGACGACCATCGCCTGATCCAGGCCAACGCCGAGCGGTTCGGGGTGTCGAACCTGGTGGCAGTGCTGGGCCGGGCGCCGGAGGCCTGGGCCGAGTTGCCCGACCCGGATGCCGTCTTCATCGGCGGCACCGGCCGCCAGGTGAGCCTGCTGGTGGAACAGGCCTACCGGCGGCTGAAGCCGGGCGGGCGGATGGTGGTCAACGTGGCCAGCGTGGAGAACGTGGGCCAGCTGCACGCCTTTTTGCACCAGCAGGCCGGCGACGTGCAGGTGTGGCTGGTGCAGGTGGCCCGCGGCACCTACCAGATGGAACGCGTGCGGTTCGACGCTCTGAACCCTTCGTTCCTGCTGGCCGCGGTGAAGCCCCCGTAGCCGCCGTTTTCGCCCGGGGCGAGCCGGGCCGCAGCTGGCGAAACGGAACGGGATTTGCTTCTCTGACCGGCACCCTCTCGGGGGGAGCATGCCCGGGAGGTGACAAGTCCGCCCGGGCCGGTGCGACAGCCTCGCTGAAGGAGCATGACTTTACTGTTTCGGCAGGAGACCTTTGCCACCATGGAACAACTGCTCACCTTCGTCCTGGGCGGCGGCCGCGGCACGCGGCTCTATCCGCTCACCAAGTTCCGCTCCAAGCCCGCCGTGCCCGTGGCCGGAAAGTACCGCCTGGTGGACATCCCGCTTTCCAATTGCCTGCACAGCGGGTTCAATCGCATCTACGTGCTCACGCAGTTCAACTCGGTGAGCCTGCACCGGCACATCCGCATGACCTACAACTTCGACCCCTTCTCCGGCGGGTTCGTGGAAATCCTGGCCGCCCAGCAAACACTCCAAGGGGCCGACTGGTACCAGGGCACCGCCGACGCCGTGCGCCGGCACCTGCAATACCTCCAGCAGCCCGGGGTGGACTATGCCTTGATCCTCTCCGGCGACCAGCTCTACCGGATGGACTTCCGCCAGATGCTGCAAACCCACGTGGACTCGGGGGCCGATGTGACCATCGCCGCCCTGGCCGTCCCCCGGGAAAAGACCTCGCAGTTGGGCGTCATGCGGGTGGACTCCACGGGCCGGGTGACCGGTTTTTTGGAAAAGCCGCAAACCGACGAGGAGCTGGAGCTGGTGCGGGTGGATCAGCAACTGCTGGCCCAACGCGGCGTGGACACCAGCCAGGAGCGATTTCTGGCCAGCATGGGCATTTACCTGTTCAACCGGCAAACGCTGGTGGACGCCCTGGAAAAGACCGACTACCAGGACTTCGGCAAGGAGATCTTTCCGGCCTCGATCCGCACCCGGCATGTGCAGGCCCACCTGTTCGACGGCTACTGGGAAGACATCGGCACCATCGGTTCCTTCTACGAGGCCAACCTGGCCCTGGCCGGGCCGCAGCCCCCGTTTGACCTGCACCTGGAGCAGTTGCCCATCTACTCCCGACCGCGTTTTTTGCCCCCGTCGCGCGTGCTGGGGGCCAGGGTGCGCAACACGCTGCTTGCCGACGGCTGCGTGATCGAGGCCGGGGCGGTGATCGAGAACAGTGTCATCGGGCTGCGCTGCCGCATTGGGCGCGAGGCGGTGATCCGCAACTCGATCCTCATGGGCTCGGACTTCTACCCGGACCGCAGCGGTCCCGGCGGGCCCGTGCCGCAGGTGGGCCCCGGCTCGGTGATCGAAAACGCCATCGTGGACAAAAACTGCCAAATCGGTCCGAACGTGAAAATCCAGAACCGCCAGGCAATAGAAAACGGCCAGGAAACGCCCGCCTACCAGATCCGGGACGGGATCGTGGTGGTGACCAAGGGGGCGGTGATCCCCGAAGGGACAGTGATCTAGGCCCAGCAAGAATCGGCTTGCGCCGCGCGGCCTGCGCCGTGCGCCGGAGCAGCCGCTCCGAGGTCTTGGGTCGTGGGGCGTGGGTCTTGCGGTGGTGCTTTCGCACCAGGCAAGAATAAACGCGAATTCTTGCAACCGGCGAGCCGCCGACTTCAGTCGGCGGAGAGCTTGGAGGCGTGGAGGCTTGTGGGCTTGGCGAGCCGCCGGCGTGAGCCGGCGGTTCTTCGGCAAGCCGGGAGCACGAGCTCCCGGTGTTTCGAGCAGAACACAGCCGTTGTACATCTGAAAAACCGCGTGCTTACGCACGCGGCTCGCCGATGGAGAAGCACTAGGCCAGTTCATGGGCGGCCAGGCGTTGTTTTTCCAGTCGCCGGGCCACGGTTTGATAAAGCACCGGCACCAGCACCAGCACCCACAGCGTGGACATGGCCAGTCCGAAGGCCAGTGCAATGGCCATCGGAATCAGCACCTGGGCTTGCAAGGAGCGTTCCAGCACGATGGGCATCAGGCCCATGATCGTGGTCACCGAGGTGAGCATCACCGGGCGGAATCTTCGGCTGGCCGCTTGCAGCAGGGCCTCCTGCAAGGGGAGCCCTTCTTCACGGCGGTGGTTGATAAAATCGATCAGCACGATCGAATCGTTGACCACCACGCCGGTGAGGGCCACCAGGCCGAAGAAGCTGAACAAGGTCAGCGGCATGCCCATCACCAGGTGCCCCAGGATGGCTCCCACCAGCCCGAAGGGAATCACCGCAAAGATGATGGCCGGTTGCAGCCAGGAGCGGAACTCGAAGGTCAACAGCACGAACATGGCGAACAGGGCCACGATGGAGCCCTCGAAGAGACTGTTGAGGGACTCTTTTTGTTGTTCCCGTTGCCCTTCCCAGCGGATGCTCACTCCGGGGAAGCGTTCTTTCAGCTCGGGGAGCACGGAGGCCTGGAAGTCGTTGAGGATGCGATTGGCGTTGGCCACGGCTTCGTCCACGTCGGCTGTGACGGTGATGGAGCGTAGCTGGTCCACGCGGTTGATCTCGGCGTAGCTCCGGCCCATGCTCACTTCGGCCACTTCGTGCAGGGGGATTTCGGCCCCATCGGGCAGCCGCACCCGCATGTTGGCCAGGTCGCCCAGGGAGCGTCGTTGCTCGGGGGGGTAGCGGACCATCAGTTTCACTTCGTGGCGTCCGCGTTGCAGCCGTTGCACCTCCACGCCGTAGAAGGCTGCCCGCACGGTGGAGAGCAGCTGTTGCTGGTCGATGCCCAAGCTTTGCGCCTCGGGCCGCACCCGCAAGCGGATCTCCAGCTTGCCCGGCTCGTTGTCGTCGCTGATGTCGTGCACGCCCTGGTACTTGGCCAGGCGTTGCTTGCAGAACTGGACGGCCTGTTCCAGCAGGCGGGGGTCTTCGCCCAGCACCTTGAACTCGATGGCCTTTCCGCCCGGGCCGATGCTGGAGGTGGCGAAGCGGATGCGCTCCACGCCGGCAAAGCGTCCGGCTTTTCGCCGCCAGCGCTGGATCAGCTCCATGGCGGCCAGTCCGCCCC
Organism: Planctomycetota bacterium; assembly: GCA_026982835.1. Classification (GTDB taxonomy): domain Bacteria; phylum Planctomycetota; class Planctomycetia; order Pirellulales; family S012-138; genus S012-138. Next base: position 5,617 of record JALSGI010000575.1, read on the forward strand.
GGTTCTCCACTTCCTTCAGCTGCACCCACACCTCCCCGGCATGCCCCCCGATGATCCGCGGTGCCCCGGCCATCAACCCGTCCTGCGTCTGGCTCCCCACGGCCCGATACACCATCCGCACCACTTCACCGTACTGGGGCTTGAGCTCCTGAGCCACCTGGCGGATGGCCGCTTCGAGCCGGGCGGTGGCCTGGTCGGTCACCTGGGCGGGGGTGCCGTTGGGAAAGGTGATGCGGCAGACGATCACATCCCCATCCAGCTTGGGGAACAGCACAAAGGGGGTGATACCGCCAACAACCAACCCGGCGGCGGCCAGCAGCAACGCCACCGCCCCGGCATAGACGACCATCGGCCGCCGCAGCCCGCGGCGCAGCAGCGGCAGATACACCTTGTCGATGAAACCGAACAGCCCCCGCTCCACCCATTGCCGGAACCGCTGGAGCCGCCCCGGGGCTTCACGGCCGGAGTGGGCCAGGTGGCAGGGGAGCACCATCAGGCTCTCCAGCAGCGAGATGGTAAGCATGGAGATGACCACGGCGGGCAAGCAGGCGATGAACTTGCCCATGATCCCCGTCACGAAAAAAAGCGGCATGAAGGCGATGATCGTGGTGCTGACCGAACTGATCACACTGGGGGCCACCTCGGCCGTGCCGTCGATGGCCGCCTGCACGAACGACTTGCCCTGCTCGCGGTGGGCATAGACGTTTTCGCCCACCACGATGGCGTCATCGACCACGATGCCCAGCCCCATCAAAAAGGCGAACATGGTCAGCATGTTGATCGTATCCCCCGTGGCCCACATCACCGCGCAGGTGCCCAGCAGCGAGATAGGAATGCCCACGGCCACCCAGAAGGCCAGCCGCAGTTGCAAAAACACCAGCAGCGTCAGGAACACTAGCACCAGCCCCTGGATGCCGTTTCGCGTCAGCAGCGAGAGCCGGTCATGGACCATCTTGGACTGATCGTCCCAGGCCACCAGGTGATAGCCCGGCGGCAGAGGGTGGTTCTGCACGAATCGGTGCACCTGGTCGGTGATGGCCAGCATGTCTTCGTCGGCCGTTTTGCTCACCTGGATGGTCAGGGCCGGGCGGCCGTTGAGGAGGGAGTAGCGAGGGATGTCCTCGAACCCGTCCCGCACCCGCCCCAAGTCCCCCACGGTCAGCACCACGCCGTCGGGGAGCGTGATGACGGGCAGCTTGGCGATTTCGGCCCCCCAGTAGTGCCGGTTGCTTCCTCGCAGCAGCAGCTCCTGCCCCCGGGTGCGAATGACCCCACCGGGCAGCTCCACGTTTTCTTGGCGCAGCCGCTGGGCCACTTGTTGGAGAGTGAGCCCGTGCTTTTTGAGCGTCTCCTCGGGAATCTCCACGTCGATCTGGTAGGGGCGGCCGTCGATGATCTCGGCATAAGAAACCGCAGGCAGCATCAGCAACCGATCGCGCACCCGCTCGGCCACCGCCCGCAGTTGCCACTGGGTGCGCAAGTCGTGGGGGTCGGCGCCTGCAGGGGCCACCACGGACACTTTGATGGCCGGGTTGCGGATGGTGAGCAGTTGCACCACCGGGTCTTCGGCGTTTTCGGGGAAGCTGGGGATGCGGTCCACTGCCGAGCGGATGTCGGCCAGCACCCGCTGCGGATCGCTCACCTCCGCCTGCAGCTCGCAGATGACAAACCCGGCATTTTCCTGGGCCACGGCGGTGACTTTTTTCACCCCGGCGATGGGCCGCACGGCCTCTTCGATCTTCTGGCAGATGCCCCGCTCCACTTCCTCCGGGGTGGCGCCGGGATAGGGAACCGAACAGAGCACGATGTCGATGTCGAAGTTGGGAAACGACTCCCGCCGCAACAGAAACACCGAGCCGAACCCCACCAGCAGCAGGGCCACCAACAGCGTGTTCATGGCCGGGGAGTTGCGGACCGCCCAGCGAACGATGGCTCGCATACGTTTCGGCTCGGGGAACGAATCGCGGGTTGAGGTTACTCGGCCCCAGGGGCCTTTGCCCGGGGAGGAGCCTCCCCGGGGGCGGCTTCCGGCGGGGAGGGCCGGCTGCGCAACTGCTCCACTTCCATCCCCTCATAGGCCACCGGCAAGGGGGAGACGACCACCGGCAACCCCGGCTGGAGCTGCTCCGGGGCCGCCCGCACCAGCACCGACTGCCGATCCGCCTGCACCACCTCCACGCGCACCTCGTGCAGCTTGTTCTCCTGCACCACCCAGAGCGTATCGGGCGGGTTCAAAGCGGCCGCCGGCAGCCGGTACAGCGGCACCTTGGTGTCCACTTGCAGCACCACGGTGACGAACATGCCGCGCATCAGGGCCGGAGGGCCTTCGCCCAGGCGACGTCGCGGCCGGGGCACCCGAACCCGGCAAGGAACCGTGCGGGTGCGGGAGTCGATCTGGCCCGCCTCGTAACGGCTCAACACCCCCTCCCAGCGGTAGCGGCGGGGGCCGATAGCAAGCTCCACCACGGCCGGGGTGGGGGGCACTTCGTAGTAGCGGTCCGGGGGGACCTGCCCCGGTTGCTCCTTCAGCGTCCCCCAGATCCAGTACAGGTGCTGCATCTCCAGGTGGCAGCGTACTTCCATGGTGGAGTTGTCGATCATCCGCAGCAGGGGGGCGGAGACTTGGGCCACGTCCCCCACCTGCACCAGCTCGGCGATGATCAGGCCGGAGACCGGGGCGCGGACTTCGGTACGGGCCAGGTCGGTTTCGGCTCCCTGGAGCTGGGCCTGGAGGAGCTTTTGCTGGGCCCGCAGGCGTTTTCGCCGCACGGGGATCAGCTCCAGCGTGTTGACCACCCCTTGCAGGCGGTTTTCGGCCTGGACCACGGCCCGGGCCGCTTCGTCCCGCTGACCCTCGGTCACCACGTTCTTTTTGACCAGGGCGTCGAGGCGTTCCAGCTCGCGTCGGGCCAGCTTGAGTTCTTCCTGGGCGATGGTGACCAGGGCTTGCTGGTTTTTTTCTTCCACGTCCAGCTGGCTCAGCTCGGCGGCCACCTGCTCCAGTTGGAAGCGGAGCTGTTCCACTTGCAGGCGGTACTTTCGCGGATCGATCCGCAGCAGCAGCGTCCCCTTTTCCACGTAGTTGCCGGCGCGGCACTCGGGCGTTTTCTCCACGATGCGGCCGGCCACCTCGGCCCCCACCTGAATCTCCTCCGGCGGCATCACCACGCCGTGGAGGCGGATGGGGATTTGGAACACCGGCTGGGGCACGGTGGCGGTTTGCACCAGCACGCGGTCGCTTCCTTGCTGCCGCCGCCCGGGAGCTTCCCGCAACAGCCACAACACGCTGAACACGCACACCCCGGCCAGCAGAATCCCGCCCGGTAGCAACGCAGCCCGCACCCGCTGCATCCGGGAAGGCGAAGGCGCAGCGGGGCCATCGGCCGGGGAAGTGTGCTGCTCGGGAGCTTGCCGATCGTGTTGGGACATTCTGGTTGCGTCTTCTCCGGCGGCGCCGCGTTACCCTTCCGGTGGCTCGCCAAGAAATCGGCTTGCGCGCCGGCTGGCCCCGGACCACCAGAAAACCTCTCATGGCCAAAACCCACCGCCCGGCACCGCTTTCTTGCTCGGGAGGCAGCGCCGGGCACGCACTCTCTATTTTACTGTACTTTGCTGCGGGCCGAGACGTGTCATTGGCCCTGTGGCAGCAAGCGGTGGTTTTGCAGGCGGATCACTTCCATCTTCACGCCCGAAGAACCAGCCGTGACGCTGCGAATCCGCCGCGGCAGGTCCCAGCGGCCGACTCGCTCCCAGTCCAGCATCACCACGATGCTGCTGCGGACCGAGGCGGCTGGTGGCGAATCCCCCTCGGCAGAGGGCTTGCCGAAGAAACTGACGGTGTAGACTCGGGGGAGGTACTTCTTTTCCCGGTTGCGGATCGCCTGCAACACGGTGATGGTAAAGCTCCCCCGCTCGGTCTGCCGCGACACTTGCGTGATCAGCTCTCCCCGAATCCGATATTGGCTGTGCATGGCGTCGTTGTTGAAGCGGATCAGCCGCCCCAGGGGATGACGCCCCTTTTCCGGCACAAACTCCACATCGTATTCCCGGCCCTCGTTGGCTTGCCGGTGCTGTACCACCGAAAGGAGCCGCCGCCCGGCAGCGGCAAACTCCGGCGGCAGCGGCTGGTCCCATTGCACTTCCAGCTCGGCCGTCACGGTGAGCTTGCGCTGCACCCGCTTGTTCTCCACCACGAGCACCACCTCGGCCTCGAAGCCGGGAAAGTCTTTCCAGGTGGCCCGGGCCGCGTGGGCGCGGACCATCAACTCCTGGGCCGAAGGGGCTTTGGACTTTGCTTGCGGCGGGGCCGCTTTGGCCAAGGAAAGACCTGCCAGCAACACACATCCGACCGCCCAGGCACACCACCAAGCGCGATTCATCGTCTTCCCCTTTGCACTGAGAGTGGAGTCATCCGAAGAAAGTGGTCGATCCAACACGCCATCCAACCTAGCCCAGCCAGGGAAAAATCGCAACCGTCGCCGGAAACTCCCCAGCTGCCGCCAGCAACTCCCCCCGTGGCCGGAAATCCCGCAGAGGCGTTTTGTTGCCTTGGGCAAACTCCAACGATTACAATCCACAGATGCCGCAGCAGTGCGCTTCGAAGACGGTTACCGGTATGGACCAACAGGATGCCCATCCTCCCCTGGTCTCCTTTGCCGAACGGACCAACATCGGTCTGCGCCGGCTAAGCAACCAGGACGCCTATGCCTGCGTGCTGGCCCACCAGCCCGACGTGTGGGAGCATCGCGGACACTTGTTCCTGGTGGCCGACGGCATGGGTGCCCATGCGGCCGGGGAGCTGGCCAGCAAGATCGCCGCCGAAGACATCCCCCTGGCCTACCAGAAAGTGCAACCGGGCATCTCCGCCCCCGTGGCCCTCAAACAAGCCATCGAAGACGCCAACGAAACCATCCACCGCAAAGGGAGCCGAAACTTCGACTTCCAAGGGATGGGCACCACCTGCACCGCACTGGCCCTCTACCCTGGAGGAGCGCTGCTGGGCCATGTGGGGGACTCGCGGGCCTACCGGCTGCGGGGGAACAAGCTGGAACAGCTGACCCGGGACCATAGCCTGGTCTGGGAACTGAAAGAACACGGCCAGATCGACGTAGGGCCGGGAATCCCCCGAAACATCATCACCCGCTCCCTGGGCCCCAACCCGGACGTGGAAGTGGACATCGAAGGCCCCTTCGAGGTCCTGCCCGGGGACCGCTTCTTGCTTTGCTCCGACGGGCTCAGCGGCCAGCTGAGCGACCACTGGATCGCCGTCATCCTCCGCTTGTTCTCCCTGGAGGAAGCCGCCCAGTTGTTCGTCCACCTGGCCAACCTGCACGGTGGTGGCCCGGATAACATCACCGTGGTGGCCATCGAAGTCCCCTTTGCCCTGGGGGGAGCCGGGGCCGTGCAGGAGAGCGACCTGGGCGAGGAAAAGCCCGCCCAAGGCTGGCTGGTGCCGCTGGCCGGCTTGCTGCTGGGGGCCGGCTGCGGGGGACTGGTGGCCTGGGGCAAGCCGCTCCCCCTGCCGGAAGGACTGGTGGCCACCGTGGGAGGAGCCGTCATTGGCTTGGCCCTGGGACTTGCCGCCAAGGGGTGGTTCTTCTCCGCAAAAGACAAACCCCGGCGAAAACGCCGCAAGCCCCTGCTGCATGGGCACGGCCCTTACACCGAAGCTTCCGCCCAGGCCGACGAGGACCTCGTGGAACAACTCCACAAAATCCTGAAAGACCTTTGCCATGCGGCCGCCGAAGACCGCTGGGAAGTCTGCTGGAAAGAAGTGGAGCAACTCCAGGAGCAGGCCCTGCAAGCCGTCAGCCACAAAAACTGGAACGACGCCGTGGTGTTTCTGGGCAAGGCCGTACTGCGGGTGATGAGCAAGGCCCGCAAAACCCAAGCCGGCGTGGATTGATCGAAAACTCCCCAGTCGGTCTCGGGCCACCTGCGAAGCGCGGTTATCCCTGGGAGCCGAACGCCGCCAAGGCCGCTTCGTACACCTGCCGCAGCGACACCCCGGCCGCTTCGGCCACGCGGCGGCAGTGCTCAAACTCCGGGGCGAAGCGTTCCGCTCCGCCGGGGGTGCGGTAGCGCTTGCCCTGCACCTGACCCCAAGGGGTGGACACCGACGCCTCCTCCCGCGGCAGCTTGCTCCGCTGCACCGGAAAGCGGCGCAGCCCCAGCGTGGTGGTCTCCTCGAACACGGCCGCTTGCAGCCGCCGGAGCTCCTCCTGCCGGCATAGCACCACCAGCAACGTCCCCGGGCGGCTTTTTTTCATCACCACCGGCACACAGTAGGCCTCCAGGGCCCCCAGCTCCAGCAGCCGCTGCACCGCGTGGCCCAGCAGCTCTCCGGTGCTGTCGTCCACCGTGGCTTCCAGCTGCCAGAGGCACTCTTCCTGCCAGGGCCCCGGTTCGGCCTGGGTTTCTCCCAGCAGGATCCGCAGCACGTTGGGCTGTTGGGCCAACTGGCGCGTGCCGGCCCCGTAGCCGATCCCCCGCAGCGTCATCTGCGGCAGGGGGCCGAAGCCCCGGGCCAGCGCGGCCAGGATGGCCGCCCCGGTGGGCGTGGTCAGCTCCGCCTCCACCTGGCTGGGCCGAAGCGGCACTCCCCGCAGCAGCTCGGCCGTGGCCGGAGCCGGCACGGTGACCGTGCCGTGGGCGATCTGGATCGTGCCGCAGCCGGTGGGCACCGGCGAGGCTTCCACGTGCTGCACGCCCAGCTGATGCAGGCCGATGGCCGTGCCCACGATGTCGGCAATCGAATCGGCCGCCCCCACCTCGTGAAAATGCACCTTTTCCAGCGTGGTCCCATGCACCTTGGCCTCGGCCTGGCCCAAGCGGCGGAAAATGGCCAGGGCCGTCTGCTGCACCGGCTCCGGCAAGCCGCTGGAGCGGATCATCTGCTCGATCTGGCTTAGGTGACGATGATGGTGCTCCTCGGCCGTGTGCACCTGCACATGAATCGCCCGAAAGTGGTGGCGTTTTACTTCCCGGGCCTCCAAGCGGCAACGGGGCAATCCCAGGGAATCGATCCCCCGCTGGAGCACCTCCAGCGGCACGCCCAGATCGACCAGGGCACCCAGGGTCATATCGCCGCTGATTCCGCTCAGGCAGTCGAAGTAGGCCAGTTTCATGGTCAGCTCGCTTGGGACTGTTGGGGTTTCTTCGGTTGGTTATCGCCAGGGGCGCGCAAGAAGCAGTGCGTGCAGTTGCACCGACCCGGCCGCATCGGCGAGCATGCGGTTGCTTTGGCCGAAGGCGCTTGTTCTTGCATCTGCGAGCCGTGGGCGTAAGCCCACGGAGCGCGTGGCAATCGTGCACCTATAATTTAATTTCATCTCCGGGAGCTTACGCTCCCGGCTCGCGGTGGTGTGTTTTTCTCGCATTGGAGCGGCAGCGACGGCGAGCCCCGGGCTTTAGCCCGGGGAGAGCCAAATGAAGCGCCGGTTTGCCAATATTTCTCCGCCAGCTGAAGCTGGCGGCTCGCCGTTTTCTGCCAGCCGAAAGCTGGCGGCTTGTGGTCGGTCCGCTTGGTTTAGTTTTTCTCTTAGGGCTCTTCTTCCTCCCAAAGCAGCACGTACCAGTGTCCCGGACCGTGCACGCCGGTGGTGAGCTGAAGCTGGATGTCGCCGGTTTTGCTCGGTCCGGTAACCAGGGCCGCGTGGGCGGGGAGTTTTTCCGGCTCGCTCCAGTGGTCGAACAGGTCGAACAGGTCGGCCACCACTTGCCGGGCCTGGACCACGGCCACGGCTACCGGCGGCAGCAGGCTTGCGGTGCGGAACTGCTGCTGCGAGGCCGGCAGCACCACGGTGCCGCTTTCGGCCACGGCCAGCTCCACGCCCGTTATGCCCGCCCCGGCGGAAAAGAGCACCTCCTTGCGCTGCGGAGGCTCCAAGGCTTGCAGCCGCGCAGGCGACCACACTTCCAGTCCCTTGGCTGCCAGGGCTTGCTCCAGGCCCAGGCGCTTCAGCACCCCGTGCTCCCAACAAAGGACGCTTTGCACCTGGTGATCCTTCAGCCAGCGAAGCACCTGTTGCACGGCTTGCTCGGGCCTGTGGCAACGAGCCGCCGCACCGCCGAGTTGTTCCACTTCGCTCAAGAAGCGCTCGACGGCTTCTTGCCGGGAAAGCGTCAACCGCTGAGGCGTTTGCGGCTGCGGCGTTTGCACCCGATAGCGCTTGCCCTGGCCCACGGCCCGGGCCACCTGCTGCAGGAAGGCTTGCTTGTCCATGTGGGAACGTGGGTTCAGGAATCTCGTGGCGTTTCTTCCGCCGGCTGCGCGCCGCAGCCTGCTAGGCCCGGTGCCGTTTCTTGCCCGGCCCGGCCGCTCCGGCGAGCATGCGGTTTTTTGAAACGGCAGCTCCGGCGAGCCCCGGGCTTTAGCCCGGGGAGAGCCAAGTAAAAACGTCTCTCCTCCGCCGGCTTTGTACGTGTTTAGCGTGCTATCAATGATTATTGTGTTTGTGCTGGAGGCGTTCCCTTGTGAGAAAACGCCCAACAAAACCAACACTCTTTTCCGCTGCTTCGGCTCGGCGGGAGCCTCGCCCTTGTATCTTGAAATTCGCCCCATTCCAGGACAAAACCATGCCAGAAGTAGG
>JALSGI010000576.1 GCA_026982835.1 Planctomycetota bacterium
TAGTAGTAAAGCCCCAGCGAGTTGACCGCCATCGGGAACACCGCCGCCACGAACCACACCAGGCAATAGACCACCAGCGCTCGCCGCAGCGGCGGGTCGGCCCCCAGCACCTGTCGCGTCTCGGGAGCCAGCACCACGGCGCTCCAGTGGAAAGGGGCATCGGGCTGGGCCACTGGCGTGTGCCGCACCAAAAGCGACGTGGCCGTACCCACGGCGGCGATCCCCACGCACACCGCCCCGATCTTCCATAAGTGCTCGTTGCTCGCCCCTTGGCCACCCTGCCCGCCGAAAAGGTCCAGCAGAAAACCGCCCACCCATGTGCCCAGGATGATGGCGATGAAGGTGGTCATCTGGATCACGCCGTTGAAGGCCGGCAGGTCCCGTTTGCGGACCATCTCCGGCAGGATGCCGTACTTGGCCGGGCCGAAAATGGCGCTTTGCGTGCCCATCAAAAACAGCACCACCAGCAAAAACCAGGGCGTGGCCAGAATGATTGCATGCTGGCCCTGCGGGGCCGGTTGCCGCTGCGGCAGCGTGAGAAAAGCCACCGTGGCCAGGGCCATCACGGCAATCTCGGCCACCTTGCAGCACACCACCACGCTGCGCTTGCTCACCCGGTCGCACCAGTAGCCGGCAATGCCGGAAAAGAGCACAAACGGCAGGGCGAACACCGCCTGGGCCCAAGGCTGCCGGTCCTGCGGCACCCCGGCCACCAGCACCGCCGCGCAGATGAGCAACACGGCCTGCTTGAACACGTTGTCGTTGAACGCCCCCAGCAGCTGGGTGACCGTCATCCCCCAAAAGGAACGGTCCGCAAAAAGCGGCGGCAGTTGCTCCACGTTCAGCACCTCGGGGGAAGCGGAAGCGGCGGCGGTCGTCTGGTCCGTGGTGGAATCGGCCATCTGGCAACGGGGCGAGCAGGGGGAACGCTTTCCCGAACAGGGAACCACTCCTAGGGCGAAGCTATTCTGCCAGCGCAACGCCCTCGGGGAAAAGAGTGTTTGGCAGGGCGGGGAAATTTCGAGCGGGTTCGCCGCCGCTTGAGCAAATCCTGCCGCGGCACGCGCCGTTTTTGCTCTCTTCTCCTCCAGGCCATCGGTTGCCTGCGCTGCTGTCAGTAAACCGAAGCTCCTTGAAGGCAAAGCACTTCGTTTTGCTGGCAAGTCCAGGAAGACTTTTGGCACCCGGGTTGCACCTACCGAAAAAAGGCAAACAGAAGCCGTTTCTCTTGGTCGGATCGAAACCACCCAACCAAGGAGCACGCAGGATGCAATTTCCCCTGGTGGCCCTGGGTACGCAGGCAGCCGGTTTGCTGCAATACCTGGGCAAGCCGAACGCCGGTGCAGCAGCGAAAGAACCCGGCACCGCGTTTTCCTTGGCAGCCGACCCGCCCTCGCCCTGGCAAGAGCTGCTGGCCCGGTACGACCTGCGGCGGATCACCCCCCGCCGCTTCGGCGAGCTGGTCCAGGAGCTTCAGCGCCGTGGGATGCTCTCTCCTGAGGAATACCAGCTGCTGGCTGGGCTGCGGCTGGAGCTGGAACAGCAGGGCTACCGGACCGACCAGCCGCTGGACTTGCTCCGCTACCTGGAAGACCGCCTCCGGAAGGCCCAACAGGAGCAACTGCTGCCGGGGAAATATCCGGCGGAGCAAGAAGCCGCGGTGCAGGCCATCCAGCAACGGCTGCTCTGGGCGCAGCGGTTCGAGCAACTGCGGGCCGAAAGCTCCGGCGAGCCGGATCGTTGAGCATGCGGTTGCTTTTGCCTGTGACGTTTGCTCTTGCAACCGCCAGCCCCGGGCGTAGTACGTGTTTAGCGTGCCGGCACAAGACAGAACGTTTCTAGCTCAAAAAAGCAAGCAGATTTTTCTGTGGCGAGCCCCGGGCTTCAGCCGGGTACGTGTTTAGCCAGCTAGCAACCGGAGGACCGACGCCGCAGGCGTCGCAGCTCCTGTAGCCGGGGGTCGTCAGACCCCCGGAAGGCAGCGTTTTTCCTTGTCCTTTAGCATCCCGAAGGGATGCCAGATGGAGGAGCCGTGCGCTGTTTCTGGCACCCCTGGCGGGGTGCTAGGCAGGGTAATGGCCGTC
>JALSGI010000577.1 GCA_026982835.1 Planctomycetota bacterium
CCGCCCCCACCCCACCCACTTCAACCTGGAACAAGCCCTCCAGCAGGCCCGAAGAATCGGCGCCCGACGCACCCTGCTGACGCACCTCTCGCACGAGCTGGAGCACGAAGCCACCAGCGCCCAGCTCCCCCCCGGCGTGGAGCTGGCCTACGACGGCTTGTGCATCCCGCTAAGCTGAGCCATGATGAGCGTCGAACGCAAAAGGCAAAAAAATGCGGCCCGGCCAAATGGAAACCATGATCGTTTCCTGCACGCGACGGCCAGGCCGGTTTCGCAACTTGCTTTTTGCGCGCAAGCCCGATGGATGCTTGATTCGGCACCTGGGCACCTGCACTACGTTTGGCTAACACGCGAACAAGTGACCAGCCGCCGGTTTCAGCTCGGGGATGACTTGGAGGCTTGGAGGCGTGAGGGTTTGAGGGCGGCGCTTCCCCGCCAGGCAGGAACAAGGCGTGTTTTCGAGAAAACAACGCACACAGTGGACCTGCGGCTCGCCAGGAGGCTCGCCCTCCCGGAGCTTCCGCTCCGCTGCCAGAACAATCGCCAATTCTCGAAATGGCGAGGCCGACTTCAGTCGGCGGAGAACTTGGTGGACGTGAAGGCTTGAGGGCTTGGGAGGGCTCCGGGGCCCCGCACGTCAGTGCGGGGGTCGTGGGGCTTGGGCGAGCCGCCAGCTTCCGCTGGCGGAGGAGCCCCGCACGTTAGTGCGGGGAGAGGCCGCTTCGGCTTGCGGCTTGCGCGAGGAGCTTCCGCTCCAATGCAAGAACCAAACGTCAGACAAGTAAATCGGCGAGCCGGGAGCGTAAGCTCCCGGTGGAGAACAACCAAACGCGTTGCCGGCTTTCCCCGGACTTCGCATGTGTTTAGCCGGCTGGCATGGAAACGCTTGGCTCGGCGCTTCCGGACCGGGCAAGAACAAAACGTATTTGTGGAAAACAACGTGCAGCATGAACCTTCGGTTCACCAGGAGGTTCGCCCTCCCAGAGAGCTACCGCTCCGATGCAAGAACAAGCGTCGATTGGCGCAACGGGGAGGGCAAGGCTCCTGCCGAGCCGCTTTTTTCGGGATTTACGACAATTCCAGAAACAAGTTTCGGCTTGAGGAGGACTTCTTCAACGGGCAGTTAAGAGGATCCTTCAATCGACCATGAGAAAAATCTATTTAGAAAAAATAAATCGCCAATTACCCTTTCCATCGAGAAAACATAAAATCGTCCAGCCATGAGTTCCTCTCCAGAAGAAACGCTTTATCAACATTTAGAAAAGCACGGCCAGCACCACCTGCTGGAACACCTCCGGCAGTTGGACCCGCCGGCCCGGGAGAAGCTGCTGGAACAACTGCACCAGGTGGACTGGGACCTGTTGGCCCGGCTCTACCGCCGCCGCAGCGAACAGCAGGCCGATTGGGCCTTGCTGGCCCGGCAAGCCCAGCCCCCTCAGGCGGTGCGCTACGGCCAGCCCTGGCGGGAGCACGACGCCGAAGCGGCCCGAGCCGCCGGGGCCCAAGCCCTGGCCCAAGGCCGCGTGGCCGTGCTGATCGTCGCCGGCGGGGAGGGCACGCGGTTGGGCTTTCCGCATCCCAAGGGCATGTATCCCATCGGGCCGGTTTCGGGGGCTTCGCTCTACCAGGTGCTGCTGGAGAAGGTGCTGGCCCGATCCCGCCAGGCCGGCGCTCCCCTTCCCCTGCTGCTGATGACCAGCCCCAGCACCCACACCCCCACCCGCCGCTTTCTGGAGGAGCACTGCTGGTTCGGGCTGGACCCGCAGCAGGTGTTCCTCTTCACTCAAGGCACCATGCCGGCCCTGGATGCCCAAAGCGGCCAGCTGCTCCTGCGCGAGCCGGATTGCCTGTGCAGCAGCCCCGACGGGCACGGAGGGATGCTGGCCGCGCTGGTCCGAAGCGGCGGCCTGCGGTGGCTCAAACAGCAAGGCATCCGGCACTTGTTCTATCTCCAGGTCGATAACCCGCTGGCTCCCGTGGCCGATCCGCTGGTGTTGGGCTACCACCTGCTCTCCAGCTCGGAGATGACCACGCTGGTGGTGCGCAAAAGCGAGCCGCGCGCCCCGCTGGGGAACGTGGTAC
>JALSGI010000578.1 GCA_026982835.1 Planctomycetota bacterium
GCGGGCCTTGCTGGACTACTTGAGCCAGCAGGAAGAGCCCTGGGGCATCGTGGTCATCAGCAAAAGCGGCACCACGCTGGAAACCGCGGTGGCGTTTCGCGTGTTTCTGGAGGCGCTGGAGCACGCTTGCGGGCATCACCGGCCCACGGTGGCCCGCCGCGTGGTGGCCGTCACCGGCCGAAGCGGAGCCCTGCGCCGCCTGGCCCAGGAGCTGGATTGCCCGGTGCTGGAGGTGCCCGAGGGGATCGGCGGACGGTTCTCGGTGCTGACGCCGGTGGGGCTGTTGCCCGCGGCCCTGTTGGGGCTGGACCTGGTGGCTTTGCTGGAGGGGGCCGCGGCCGTAAACGAGCACTTCCGCCGCATGCCCGTGGGGGAAAACGTCGTGCTGGACTACGCCGGGCTGTGCCACTTGTGGGAAGCGCGGTGGCAGCTGACGGTGCGCGTGCTGGCCGCCTGGAGCAAGCAACTGGAAGCCCTAGGCTTCTGGTACGATCAACTGCTCAGCGAGAGCCTGGGCAAAGAGGGCCAGGGAGCCACGCCGCTGACGGCCGTCAACACCCGCGATCTTCACTCCCGCGGCCAGCAGCACCAGCAAGGGCGGCGGGACAAGCTGATTACCAACCTGGTGGTCCGCCGCACCCGACGCCAGCCGGTGCTGGTACCTCGCCGGGAGGGGGACGCCGACGGGCTGAACTGGCTGGCCGGACGCCAGCTGGCCCAACTCATGGACGCCGCCGTGCAAGGCACCAACTCCGCCTACCGCCAGGACGACCGGCCCACCCTGGACCTGCTGCTGCCCCAGGTGGACGAAGCCACCTTGGGCCAGTTGTTCCAGATGCTGATGCTGGCCACGGTGATCGAGGGGAAGCTGATCGGCGTGAACCCCTACGGCCAACCGGGGGTGAAACGGTACAAAGAAAACATGCAGCACATTCTCCGCGGGGAGGGGTGACCTCTGGAAGCTGCGGAAATCCGCACAACGAACTTTCCGCCGGTTGCGAAGGAGCATCCCATGACCACGAAACTGACCTGGTTGGGACACGGCACCTGGTTGATCGACACGGGCGAGCATCGGGTGTTGCTCGATCCGTTTTTGAACGACAATCCCACCTGCCCGGTCCAAGCCGACCAGGTGGAGTGCGATTTCATTCTCATCTCGCACGGCCACTTCGACCATGTGGCCGACGCGGCCGCAGTGGCCAGGCGAACCGGGGCCACGGTGATCGCCATCTTCGAAATCTGCCAGTGGCTGCAAAAGCAGGGAGTGGAAGAGAGCAAGACCTGGGCAATGAACCTGGGCGGAAGCTGCCAGCAGCCCTTTGGCCGGGTCAAACTCACCCCGGCGGTGCACAGCTCCACGTTGCCGGACGGCTCCTCAGGGGGCGATCCGGGCGGGTTTTTGCTCACGCTGGCCGAGGGCAAGGTGTACTTTGCTTGCGATACGGCGTTGTTTTCCGACATGGAGCTGATCGGGCGGGCCGGGCTGGACGTGGCCGTGCTCCCCATCGGGGACAACTTTACCATGGGGCCCGAAGACGCCCTGGAAGCGGTCAAGCTGCTTCGGCCCCGCTGTGTTATCCCGGCCCATTACAACACCTGGCCCCCGATTGCCCAGGACGCACAAGCCTGGGCCCACCGCGTGAAGGAACAAACGGGCGTGGAGGCCGTGGTGCTGGAACCCGGAGGAGAATACAGCCTGTAAAGATTGGGTTTGCTTGAGCCGTGCAGGGGATTTGCGATATGATGCCACCAGCCTTGGACAACGGATTGTCTCCACGGAGGTGACGTGGAGTGGTGGAAAGGTTCCGTTCCCAAAACGGAGTGCCTTCGATGAGTACCGTAACCGTTTCCTGGATCGGCCGCATCGGCGAAACGGCCGGAAAGGTGTGGCACCTGCTCCACCAGCACGGCCCGTTGACTCCGGCCCGGATCGTCGCCCAGATCGACGAACCCCGCGACCTGGTGATGCAGGCCATCGGCTGGTTGGCCCGGGAGAACAAGCTCCACGTGGACGAGGGCCCCCGGGGCAGGCGGATTTCGCTGAAAGAGTAAGGCTTCGCGGGGCTTTGAGGGCCAAAAGGGCTACTGGACCGGTTCGGTTTGCTGGTAGGAGCCCAGCACCTCCAGCCGCAGCGTTTTCTTTTCCAGCGCGGCCAAGGCCCGCCGCACCCGTAGCTCGTTTTCGTGCCCTTCCAGCTCGATAAAGAACAGGTAGGCCCCCGGCTCATCGGGGATGGGGAACGATTCGATCCAGGTCATGTTGAGCCGGTTGCGTTTGAACACCGCCAGCGTGTCGGCCAACGCGCCCACACGATGGTCGATCTGCAGCATCAAGGCCACTTTGTCCTTGCCGGTGCGCGGAGAAGAGTGGTGCCCAATGATGGCAAAGCGGGTGATGTTGTTGGGGTTGTCCTCGATGTTTTCAGCCACGATCTGCAGCCCGTGCTGCACCGCCGCCTGGCGGCTGGCGATGGCCGCTGCTCCTTGCTTTTGGGCGGCCAGTTGGGCCGCCGCGGCCGTGCTGGTCACTTCGATCAGCCGGGCGGTGCTCAGGTGGCGGGCAAGCCAGTTGCGGCACTGCGACAGGGCCTGCGGCTTGCTATAGACTTCGCTGATTTCATGCCGGGGACAGTTAGCCAGCAGGCAGTGATGGATGTGCAGTTGGACTTCGCCACAGATTTTCAGCGGCACGCGGGCGAACATCTCCAGCGTGTCGGCCACGCGGCCGTCGGTGGAGTTTTCCAAGGGGACAATTCCCAGATCGGACTGGCCCCGCCGCACTTCCTCAAACACCGCAGCGATTCCGCCCACGGGCACCAGCTCCGCCGAGCTACCGAACCGCTCCAGGGCGGCCAGATGGCTGTAAGTGTATTCGGGGCCTAAAAATGCGACACGCAACCGCCGGGTCAGGGAATGGGCCGCGCTGTTCAGCTCCCGGAACACCGCCCGAATGGCCGCCTCGGACAGCGGCCCCTTGTTGGCCCGGACCAGCTGCTCCAGTTCGGCTTGGTCGTCAGGGTCGGTGCTTGCTATAACTTCTTGCTGTTGTTGGAGTTTTGCCTTGTCGAGCTCTTGAACCAACTTGGCCCGCTGATTGAGCAGCTTGAGCAACTCCCGGCCCAACTTCTCAATCTGCCGGCGAATCTGTTTGGGGTTGCGTTGCGCTTTGCGGGCCTTGGCCATGCAGAGTTCTCCCCGGGGCAAGCGGGTTTGGTCCCAAGGCTTGCAACAGCAAGCTGTTGTGCCCTCTTGTAGTGGTCCGCCGGGGGAGTGTCAAGCATTTTGGTGGTTCCCTTGCAGCAGGGGGCAGGGAACAATCTGCCATTCTGGCAGCTTGCCGAACTCGGCTGCTCCGCAAGGCACATGCCGTAAGTCAATAATTAGTAGAAAGTTACAGCAGGAACACTCCCCCGGTTCATTGGCACACTGTTTGCTCCTCCTGCTGCTGTCCCG
This sequence comes from Planctomycetota bacterium, assembly GCA_026982835.1. Classification (GTDB taxonomy): domain Bacteria; phylum Planctomycetota; class Planctomycetia; order Pirellulales; family S012-138; genus S012-138. Next base: position 3,454 of record JALSGI010000578.1, read on the forward strand.
CCGCGACGCAAAGTTCCTTGGGTCTCAGGCAAGCGGCGACAGGGGCAATCCCCCAAATGACAACACGCTTTTTCAATCTTTTGTAAAGGAGCCATTGGCATGCCCGAAGGAGAAAAAATCATCGGTATCGACCTGGGAACCACCAACTCCGTGGTGGCCGTGATGGAAGGGGGCGAACCGAAAGTGATCCCCAACCAGGAAGGCAACCGCATCACCCCCTCGGTGGTGGCCTTTACCGAAAAGGGCGAGGTGCTGGTAGGCGATCCGGCCAAGCGCCAGGCCGCCCTGCATCCGGAAAGCACCATTTATTCGGTCAAGCGATTCATGGGCCGCCGCGGCTCGGAAGTGGAAACCGAAAAAAGAATGGTGCCCTACGAGGTGGTGGGCGGACCGGATGAGTACGTCAAAATCCGCACCCGAGACAAAGAATACACCCCGCCGCAAATCTCCGCCTACATCCTCCGCAAGCTCAAGGAAGCGGCCGAGGCCTATCTGGGCCACCGGGTCAACAAGGCCGTGATCACCGTGCCGGCCTACTTCAACGACTCGCAGCGCCAGGCCACCAAGGACGCCGGGCAGATCGCCGGGCTGGAGGTGATGCGGATCATCAACGAGCCCACCGCCGCAGCCATGGCCTACGGGTTGGACAAAAAGAAAGAAGAAAAAATCGTGGTCTTCGACCTGGGCGGCGGCACCTTCGACGTCTCCATCCTGGAGGTGGCCGAGGGGGTCTTCCGCGTCATCTCCACCAGCGGCGACACCCACCTGGGCGGAGACGACTTCGACGAGGCGTTGATTAACTACGTGGCCGGGCGGTTCCAGCAGGAGCATGGGATCGACCCACGCAAGGACCCCCAGGCCCTGCAACGGCTCCAGGAAGCCTGCGAAAAGGCCAAGAAGGAGCTCTCCTCGATGGCCGAAACGGAGATCAACCTGCCGTTTTTGATCGTCGATGAAAGCGGGCCCAAACACCTGCAGGAGACGATCACCCGAGCCAAGTTCGAGGAGCTGATCGATCCACTGGTGGAACGCTGCCGCGGACCCGTCGAGCAGGCCCTCAGCGATGCCAAGCTCTCCCCCAGCGACATTGACGAAGTGGTGCTGGTGGGCGGCTCCACCCGCGTGCCCAAGGTGCAGGAGTTCGTCCGCCAGATTTTCAACAAGGAACCCTGCAAAGGCGTCAACCCGGACGAAGTGGTGGCCGTCGGTGCGGCCATCCAGGGCGGCATCCTGGCCGGAGAGGTCAAGGATGTGCTGTTGCTGGATGTGACCCCGCTTTCCCTGGGCGTGGAGGTCGAAGGCGGCTTGTTCGACAAGCTGGTGGAACGCAACACCACCATTCCCACCGAGCGGGAAAAGATCTACAGCACGGCCGAGGACAACCAGACGGCCGTGACGATCAAGGTCTATCAGGGCGAGCGGCCCATGGCCCGCGACAACCGCCTGCTGGCCGAGTTCAACCTGGAGGGCATCCCGCCCGCCCCGCGCGGCGTGCCCAAGATCAACGTCAAATTCGACATCGATGCCAACGGCATCTTGCACGTGACGGCCAAGGACCTGGGCACCGGCAAAGAGCAGCGGGTGGAAGTGAAGCAGTCGGCCGGCTTGAGCGAGCAGGAGATCGAGCGCATGCGGCGCGAGGCCGAGGAACACGCCGAGGAGGACCGCCGCAAGCGCGAGCTGGCCGAGGCGCGCAACGTGGCCGACTCGGCCTGCTACGACACCGAAAAGTTCATCAAGGAACACGGCGACAAGCTCTCCGATGCCGACAAACAAGCCCTCAACCGCAGCGTGGAAAAGGTGCGCGAAGCGGCCAAGGGCGAGGACGTGCAGGCCATCCGCAGCGCAGTGGATTCGCTGCAACAGGCCCTCCAGGCAGTGACCAAGGTGCTGTACGAATCGGCCACCGCCGGAAGCACCGCCTCCCAGCAGCAAGGCCAGCAGGAGAGCAGCTCCTCCGGGGGCGACGACGTCATCGACGCCGAGTTCGAGGAGAAGTAGTGCGGCTTGCGCCGTGCGCTTCCGCTCCGGCGAGCCCCGAGCTTTAGCTCGGGGAGAGGCTGGAGACTTGGAGGCTTGGGAGGAGCCGGAGCCCCGCACGTCAGTGCGGAGAGAAACAGTATCGGCTTGCGGCGTGCGGCTTGCGCCGGAGCTTCCGCTCCGAGGCAAGAAAAAACGCTCATTCTCGAAAACCAGCGAGCCGGGAGCGTAAGCTCCCGGAGGGCGGCAGGGCCGCCGACCACTGGGAGCTGCCGCTCCAGTGCAGGAACCAACACACACCGGCGAGCCGCCGGCGTCAGCCGGCGGTTGATGAAACGTACACCCACTAGCGTGAACAACCGCATGCTTACGCATGCGGCTCGCCAGAGTAAACGCCAGCTCATGCACTCCGCCAACCCGGGCGTAAACGCCCGGTTGGAGGAATACAAACCCGATTCGTTTCCAAGCAAACCGCACGCTTGTGCGTGCGGATCACCCCACCCAAACCCACATCCCAACCCACCCACCAGGGGAGAAACCCAGCATGGCTTTTCGCATGGACCGCCTGACGCTCAAGGCCCGGGACGCCGTGGCCCGGGCCCAGGAATCGGCCGACCAGAAAGGCAACCCGCAAGTGGAGCCGCTCCACCTGCTGGAAGCCCAACTGACCGAAAAAGACGGCATCGTTCGGCCGTTGCTGCAAAAGATCGGGGCCCAGCCGGAGCGCATCCTCCAGATGGTCCAGGCCGACCTGCGCCGCTTGCCGCAGGTAAGCGGCACCTCGGAGCCCTCGAAGCCCTCGCGCGAGCTGATGCAGGTGCTGGAAGAGGCCACGCGGCTGGCCCAGCAGATGAAGGACGACTACGTCTCCAGCGAGCACCTGCTGCTGGCCCTGGCCCGCGTGGACTCCAAGGCCAAGGAAATCCTCAAGCTGGCCGGCATTGCCGAAAGCGATCTGCAGCAGGCCATCCGCGCCGTTCGCGGCAGCGCCCGCGTTACGGACCAGACACCCGAGGACAAGTACCAGGCCCTGGAGCGGTTCGGCATCGACCTGACCGAGTTGGCTCGCAAAGGAAAACTCGACCCGGTGATCGGCCGCGACCAGGAGATCCGCCGGGTGATCCAGGTGCTTTGCCGCCGCACGAAGAACAACCCGGTGCTGATCGGCGAGCCGGGAGTGGGCAAGACGGCCATCGTCGAGGGGCTGGCCCGACGCATCGCCGAGGGCGATGTGCCCGAACACCTGAAAAACCGCCGCCTGATCGCCCTGGACATGGGAGCGCTGGTGGCCGGCACCAAGTTCCGCGGCGAGTTCGAGGAGCGGATCAAGGCCATCCTCCGCGAGGTGCGCGACGCTCAGGGGCAGATCATCCTGTTTATCGACGAGCTGCACCTGGTCGTGGGGGCCGGGCGTGCCGAGGGGAGTGCCGATGCGGCCAACCTGCTCAAGCCCGCCCTGGCCCGCGGGGAGCTGCGCTGCATCGGGGCCACCACGCTGGACGAGTACCGCAAGTACATCGAAAAAGACGCCGCGTTGGAGCGGCGGTTCCAGCCGGTCTATGTGGCCGAGCCGACGGTGGAAGACACCATCGCCATCCTCCGCGGACTCAAACCCAAGCTGGAACAGCACCACAAGGGGGTGAAGATCAAGGACTCGGCCCTGGTGGCCGCGGCTCGCCTGGCCCATCGCTACATCACCGACCGCTTTCTGCCCGATAAGGCCATCGACCTGGTGGACGAAGCGGCCAGCCGCATCGCCATCGAGCTGGCCAGCGTGCCGGCCGAGATCGACGAAATCCAGCGCCGCATCGTGCAACTGGAACTGGCCGCCCGCCAACTGGCCCAGGAAACCGAAGAACACGCCAAGCAACGCCTGGCCGAAATCGAGCAGGAGCTGGACCAGCAGCGCAAGCAGCTCCAGGAACTGCGCCAGCAGTGGGAACTGGAAAAGCACGGCCTGGGCGACGTGCAGAAACTGCACGAGGAGCTGGAACGGGCCGAGCATGAGTACAACCAGCTCTTCCATGCCATCCGCGACAAGCAGGCCGCGGGCCTGGCCGTGGACGAGCAGGAGTACCAGCAGCTTTACCAACTGGACCAACGCCGCCAGGAGCTGCGCCGGCGGCTGGAAGCGGCCCAGGCCGCCGAAAGCGAAGCCGAACCGAAAGAAAAACCCCAACGGCGCTTGCTGCGGCAAGAGGTGGGGCCGGAAGAGATCGCCGAAGTGGTGGCCTCCTGGACCGGCATCCCCCTGGCCCGACTGCTGCAATCCGAACGCGAAAAGCTGCTCCACCTGGAGCAGCAGCTCCACCGCCGCGTGGTGGGACAGGACGAAGCCGTGCAGGCGGTGGCCAACGCGGTGCGGCGATCCCGGGCCGGGCTGCAAGACCCCAACCGCCCCATCGGCTCCTTCCTGTTCCTGGGCCCCACCGGCGTGGGCAAAACCGAGCTTTGCAAGGCGCTGGCCGAGGCCCTGTTCGACGACGAGCGGGCCATCGTCCGCGTCGATATGAGCGAGTTCATGGAAAAACACACCGTCAGCCGCTTGATCGGCGCCCCGCCGGGCTACGTGGGCTACGAGGAAGGCGGCGTGCTTACCGAGGCGGTGCGGCGGCGCCCCTACGCGGTGGTGCTGCTGGATGAGATCGAAAAGGCCCACCGCGACGTGTTCAACATCCTGCTGCAAGTGCTCGACGAAGGCCGGCTCACCGACAACCAGGGCCGCACGGTCGATTTCACCAACACGATCATCGTGATGACCTCGAACCTGGGCAGCCAGCTCATCCAGGACATCACCCGCCGCGGCGGCAACGCCGAGGAGATCCGCGAGGCGGTCAACCGCGTGCTGCAAAGCCACTTCCTGCCGGAGTTCCTCAACCGCATCGACGAGGTGATCGTCTTCCACCCGCTGCAGCGGGAGCACGTGCGGCAGATCGCCGAAATCCAGGTCCGCCACCTCCAACGCCGCCTGGCCGAGCACGAGCTGGAACTGGAGCTTACCCCCGCGGCGCTAGACCTGCTGGCCCAGTTGGGCTACGACCCGGTCTATGGCGCCCGGCCGCTGAAGCGGGTGATCCAACAGCGGCTGGAAAACCCGCTGGCCAAGGCGATCCTGGAGGGCCGATTCCCGCCGGGGAGCAAGATCGTGGTGGACGTGCGCGAGGGCCAGTTCGCTTTCGAGGCGGCCGAAGCGGTTCCGGCCGGCAGCTAGCACCGTGCGGCTAGGTTTCCACCTCGAAGATGGCTTCGATCTCCACGGTGATGTTGCCCGGCAGGGAGCCCATCCCCACGGCGCTGCGGGCACCCACGCCGGCCTCGGGACCGAACACCTCCCGCATCAGGTCGCTGTAGCCGTTGATGACCTTGGGGTGTTCGGTGAAGTCGGCCGCGGCGTTGACCATACCCAAGCTCTTGACCAGCCGCTTCACCTTGTCCAGGGAACCGAACTGGGCCCGCAGCGTGGCCAGAATGGCCAGCCCCACCTGCCGGGCGGCCCGGTAACCGCCCTCCAGGTCCACGTCCTGGCCCACGCGGCCGGTAAGCATCGAGCCGTCGGGAAGCAGCGGGCCGTGGCCGGACACATAGGCCATGTTCCCTGCCACCACCACCGGCTGATACACCCCGGCCGGCTTGGGGGCGGGGGGGAGTTCCAATCCCAGTTCAGCGATACGGGCCTCAGCGCTCATCGTCAGACTCCTTTTCCTCTGAAAGGACAAGCGGGGGATGCTCTCTTTGGCAGGACTGCCGTGCCGGAAACAGGCGGGAAGGACCTTCGGCTCGGCCACATCGTAAGCGGCCGCATGCCGGTTCCGGCGACGGTAAAGCCATAGCGTAGGAAACGCCCCGGCAAACGGCAACACTCCCCGGGCGAAGTTTTTCCCGGCCAAGGCACTCCGCTTGGCGGCCGGTCAAAATCCCAGGCAAGCACTTCTACTGAGGCAACTGGCCGAAGACCACCTGCCCTTGCAGCACCGTGGCCACCACGTCCAGCCCGGCGGCCGGTTCGTCCGGGCAGAAGTCCGGCAAGCGGAACACCACCAGGTCGGCCACCGCCCCCACTTGCAGCCGATCCACCCGCAGCCCCAGCACCCGGCAGGGATTTCGCGTGGCCATGGCCACGGCCTGAGCCAGCGACACTCCGGCAAACCGCATCGCATTGAGCACCCCGGCTCCCAGCGGGCGCGAGGCCCCGGCCAGCAGTTGCCGTTGGCCGGCGATCACCAGGCGTCCATCGGGCAGGATTTCCAGCCGACAGCCGCTGGAAGTGTATTCCCCGGGCGGCAGCCCGGCCAGGCCCGACACGTCGCTTACCAGCACGCATCGCCGCACCCCCTTGGCCCGCACGAACACCCGCACCACCTCCGGCGGCAGGTGGTGCCCATCGACGATGAGCGATGCAGCCAGGCGATCCTCACCCAGTTGGGTCCACAGGTAGTTGGGATGCCGCGGCAGGGTGCGATGGGCTCCGTTGCCCAGGTGGGTGCTCAGCGTGGCTCCGGCGTCCACCGCCTGAAGGATCTGCTGGCCGGTGGCGGCGGTGTGCCCCAGAGCGATCCGCACGCCGGAGAGCACCGCCTGGCGGATGAACCGGGGAGCCTCGTCGTACTCTGGCGAGAGGGTCATCAGCCGCACCCGTCCCCCGGCGGCCTGCTGCCAGCGGCAGAAAAGCTCCCAGTCGGGCCGGCGGCAGTGCTGGGCCGGGTGGGCTCCCCGCGGCCCCTCCTCCCGGGAAATAAACGGCCCTTCCAGATGCACCCCGGGCACACTGGCTGCCACAAGCGCATCGTCGCGGCATGCCTGGTCGATGGCCCGCAGGGCGTGCTCGAACACCTCCGGGCTTTGGGTGGTAAGCGTAGGGCAAAGCCGCGTGACGCCAAAGTGCCAGTGCTGGCGGACGATCTGCTGCACGTGCTCCGGGCGCAACTGGTCCGAGGCAAACTCCTGCCCCCCGTAGCCGTTCACCTGGATGTCCACCAGTCCCGGAGCCACCCACAGCTCCTCTTTCAGGCCGGGAGGGCGGGCAAGCGTCTCCAGTTCCACCAGGCGATCTTGCTGCCACACCAGCCGGGTCCAGCACCCGGTGTCGTAGCGTCGGGCCAGAAGTTCCACAGGCGAAGGTCCTCGCAAAGGCGGGGATTGCTTGGGATCAGCAACACAACTTCCGGCGGCGATTCTACCATGTAGCAGCGGTGGCGAAGATGCCCCGGCGTTTTTTCTCGCTTTGGTGCCGAAGTCTCCACCCAATCCACTCATTGGAGTAGAAGCTCGTAGTGGTGGCACCATCAGTTAATAGTGGATATATATCTGGCTCACACTCATACCTGCCGGAAAAATGATCGTGGAACAAGTCATCTGTGGCGAAAAGGCTTGCGATGTGTCACGGTGGACGGGTACACACGTTTTGCTCTCTCTATTGCGAGTTGTAACGGGGTGACAAATGGCACTAAAAGACATTGCCCGTTGCTTCAACGTCGCAACGGGCAAATACGTTCGGTCACGTTAACAACATAGATTGGCAAGTATGTTCGTCACACAGAATCAACGCCTGCGTCTGCCGCAACGAAATCGATAGAACTTGTGGGGACGAGGTGGAGGGGGAATATAACAACGAGGAGGAGGACAAATAATTACCGGTGGCTTGTGCTTGACAGGAGGCGGACTTTGCTTGCACAAGAAGCTAAGATCTAAGGCACCTCCAGTCACACACTTGCCTTGGAGGGCGGGGATAGGACGCACGTTGTCGAGAATCAATTTCTTGATGCCCCTATAATCGAGATGATGATATTTTTGCTGCCCCCAGATAAGAGCAGCTGCTCCAGCTACATGAGGGGTAGCCATAGAGGTTCCAGTCAGCGAAGCGTATCCAGTTGCATTCCTTGACTTAGGCACCGTACTAAAAATGTCCGTACCAGGAGCGCCAAGATCCACGCTACGCAATCCATAGTGGCTTGTAGGGTGAAGCTGTTCTTTCTCTGTTATGTTGGCAACTGCGATGATATTCTGGTTCGGGAACGACGCGGGGTATTGAGGCACTTTATCATTATTAATTGTGCGGGGATCTTCTCCGGGGTCCAAGTTGCCAGCAGCACAAACGATCAACACGCCCTTTTCTTGAGCTAGATTAATGAAATGTCGCAGGTATTTTACTTCGTCGTCCCAGCGGAGACTTAAGTTGATTACCCGGGCATTGTTCTTCACAGCATAATCTATCGCACACATGAGGGCTTCCGACCTCGGTGCTTTTCCCTTGTCATTAAAAACCTTAAGCCCCATGATTTGCACGCGCCAATTGACACCGGCAATTCCGATTTTATTGTTTCCAACGGCACCAATTATGCCGGCAACGTGGGTGCCGTGACCATTGCGATCGAGTGTGTCCGGAGTAGGGGGTAATATGGTGAAGTTCAAGCCGTAATAATCATCTACGTAACTATTCCCGTCGTCATCCCGCCCATTGTTGGGAATTTCCCCCGTGTTCACCCAAATGTTTGCCTTCAAATCCGGATGATTGTAGTCGATCCCACTGTCAATGACGGCTACAATTACATCCGTTCGGTTAGCACAAGTCCAGGCCCTGTTTGCTCGTATGGAGGCCATCCCCCAGAGCTTTGACATCAGGGGATCTTCTGGGGTCGTAAGGAAGACCCCATTGCGAAACTCAGTTTTTGGTTTCCCGTTGGGAAACTCAATCACACGTCCACGCATCGGTCTGTCCTGGGCTAGCTGGATACTGGGCTCGACGTAATCAAAGAATGACGACCGTTGCAATTGGATGAGAGTTTCCTTCTGTAGCGGCGGAGCCCACTTGCAGACAGCGAAAGGAAAAGATTGTCCCACAAAGACAACTCGCAGCTTCCCTTGCTTTTGCATTTGGTCCAGCAATTTGATAGCCTCCTTTCGCTTTCCTTTCCTCCAAACACAAATCATGCTACCGGCGTGTTGATACGCTGCCACGACCTCGTCGGTGATCTCCTTAACTCCACCTTGGGCGTCATCCACAATCAACTTAATGCTGGGTCCAACGATCAAAATCGATGGGTCATCTTTCAGCTCTTTGAGTCCCTGTTCGGTAAGTTTCCCTGTACAAACGCCGAATGGAAATACACGGCCTATATAAACGACCTTCAAACCCACTTTATCGATAGTTTTCAGTGCGGACTTAGCAGTACCTTTTTTCCAGACGCATACAATCCGCTCGGATGCATTGAGCTTATTGAGCTCCTTCAGAATATGATCGCGTTGCCCATTGGCTTCTTTCTTAAATGCCACGAAGGTGCTCTTCGGCGGCCGATCCACACCGACACCCTGAGACTGCGTTGAATTTCTACCTCGGAGTTCCCTACTGACGCTTGGACGCTTAAATGGAACGTCGAAGCTCTCGTTGGCGCTGTGGCGCTTGACCTGCAGCAGGTTGCCGTTGGAGGAATCGAATCCTGTCTGGTCTCCTGCTCCAGGAGCGTCAGCCCAAATGTGTGCCGGAGGCACAGCAGGCGCGCCGACAAGCAGAACGGTCATCGCGATAAGAATCGGAAATCGTTTCTGCATTTTGAGAACCTCCTGACTGCTTGGCGCTCGGAGTCTGTTCAACAGTACAGTACACAGTTGCTGTCCCAAAGGTTTTGCACGTAGCCACTCACACCCAGTTAGCCCGGGCAAGCTTTGAGAAAATTTGAGAAAAAGAGAATTGGACCCTAACTGAATGTTCTCCTTAGCGACCCCACAGAACCGAATCCCTGCCCTGCTGGCACCGTGTCCTCTTTTCGGAGAAATACCACCTACTTGTCCCAGTTAGTCACATTATAAGGGGAGGAGAAGAAAATGCAAGAAAATTTTTGCAACATTTGTTTTCATTTTTCGCTTTGGAGCATCGCAGTTTCCAATTTCGCTAGGAGCTTTTCAGTCCGCATTTCAGCTAAAGAGATATTTATATCTTATACGCAAGCTTTGCATGAGGCGAATATATTCCTTAATGCTGCAGCGATCGTTGCTTTGTTTGGACCAAACTTCCCTCCTACTAACAGGGGGATCGTTATGCATAACCAACTTGAATTTGGTAACTTACGACAAATCATTGCCCCAGATTTTCTGCGATTTTCTGCCTACCCCCTATTTGTCGCAACCCTTCGTTATGCAGGGGTTTACGGCAACGGGGTTACATGACCACGCAAGGAAGCACGAATTAACGTAAAGTATTTTGCTGCAATTGCTTACGCCAAATAGCTAGGGGGAAGTTTGGTCTAAGAGCCTATCCGAAAATTCCTGCGAGGCTGAGCGTAAAATACGCACAGGCCAAGTGCAAACCTGCTATATGATTCTCTACCTTTTTCTCCCAGCGGACTAGAATGCCCCGAAAACGATTCAGCCAACTGTGCGTCCGCTCCACCACCCAACGACGCGGCTTGCAGCCCCGACGCCGCTTGGCCGGTTTTTCCTCCCCGCGGGCACGAATGTGGGCCGTGTAGCCGTACACCGCCTCGACCAAGCGGCGAACCTCCCGGGCATCGTAGGCTTTGTCCAGGCAAAGATGCTCCTCCGGCCCTGGCCGTTTCCGCCCCAGCCGGTGGAAACAGTCCTCAATGGTCCGCTGCAACAGCCGGATGTCGTGCACGTTGGCCCCATCCACGGCCAGCCCGACCGGAACGCCGCGGGCCTCGGTCATCAGCGAACGCTTCACGCCTCGCTTGCCGCGGTCGGTGGGGTTGGGGCCGGTTTTTTCCTGGCCCAAGGGGGCCTTGGTCATG
>JALSGI010000579.1 GCA_026982835.1 Planctomycetota bacterium
ACCGGGTCGGCCTTCTTTTGGGGATCGCCTCCGGCGAACACGTGGAAAGGCCCCGGCGCTTTTTGCATCCGCCCCACCCACCACCGCGGAAGCGGCGGCACGGCCGCGATGGCTTGCTGCACGCGGGCCAGCTCCGCATCGAGCTTTTGCAACTGCTTGCGCTCCTCGGGGGTGATTTCAGCATCCAGCAACCGCTTGCGGCGGTGGCGCTGGTGCACCGGGCGACGCGAGCGGCTGTTGGCCACCGTGGCCCAACGCTTCCCGTCCAGCGACACTTCGATCACATATTCACACACAAACGTGGTGTAGCCGTGCGTGGGGGGCAGTTCCCGGCGGCGATCGCTGGAGAAGACGACGCGGTGGATGCGCTGTGGCCGGGCCAAGGTGATGACCAGCTCCGGCCCGGCGGCAATCCAGCGCGTGCCGAAATCGCCGTCGATGGCCCGGGGGGCCGTGTAGGCGTCGGCAAAGTCCTCGGCCGTGCGGCTGGCCCCCTGGGCGGTGGCCCCGGCTGAAAGCAACGCCACGTTGCGGCTCTGGGGTCCGGTGGTCCACACCTCGAACTCGTCGATGCGAAAGCCGGTCCGGGCGTTGGGATTGGCATCCTGGGCCAGCACCCGCAGCCGCACGTAGCGGGCCTCCACGGGCGGAAAGCGCTCCTCGGTGCCGTAGCGGCTGACCGGCTCGCGGGTCCAGGTGGCCTCGTAGCTTTGGCGTTTTTTCTCGGCCCGGGCCAGCACCCGAGCGATGAGCTCGGTGCGTTGCTTTTGCAGGCGGTTCTTTTCGGCCAGCAGGGGGCGCAGCTTTTCCTCACGTCGGCGGCGTTGCTCGGGGCTGGCAATTTCGCGGTCCCCATGCTTCACCCCGGCAAACGTGGCGTACCAAGCGTAGTAGTCGCTTTGCTCGATGGGGTCGAACTTGTGCTCATGACAGCGGGCGCAGCCCATCGTGGTGCCCAGGAACGCTTCGCCGGTGGCCCGGATGATCTCGTCGATGGTGTTGGCCCGAATGATGGCCGCCTGCACCGGGTCCTGGTTGCCCACGTTGTCGTAGGGACCGCAGACCAGGAAGGCGGTGGCCACGGCCACCTCGGGGTTGTGGGGGTCCAGCACGTCCCCGGCCAGTTGCTCCATGATGAAGCGGTTGAACGGCTTGTCCTGGTTGAAGGAGCGGATCACGTAGTCCCGGTAGGGCCACAGGTTGTTGATGATGATGTTGCGCTCAAAGCCGTTGCTTTCGCCGAAGCGGACCACGTCCAGCCAGTGTCGCCCCCAGTGCTCGCCGTAAGCGGGCGAGGCCAGCAGGCGGTCCACCACTTTTTCATAGGCCTGGGGAGAGCGGTCCTTGAGAAAGGCGTCCAGCTCCTCGGGCGTAGGCGGCAGGCCGGTCAGGTCGTAGGTCACGCGGCGCAGCCAGGTGCGGCGATCGGCCGGCGGGTTGGGCTTCAGCCCGGCGGCTTTCAGCCGGGCATAGACGAAGCGGTCGATGGGATTTTTTTGCCAGCTTGGCGGGGCCTCGGGCACCACCGGCGGTTCGCCTTCCCAAAGCACCTGGTAGGCCCACCACGAAGCGTCCCCGCGTAGCGGCGTCAACTCCACGTGCCTGGGCCAAGGAGCTCCTGCGGCCACCCAGCGACGCAGGGTGTCGATTTCTTTCTGGGTGAGCGGTTTTCCGGTTTTGGGCATGGCCGGCCGCGGCTCTCCCGGTTCGGGCACCAGCAGCTCGAACACGCCGCTGGATTCCACGTCCCCGGGGACGATGTAGCCGCCGTCGAGCAGGTCCTGGGCCGTGGCCAAAGAGAGCTCCCCTTTTTTCTCTTCCTTGTTGTGACAGGAGAGACAGTGGCGGCGGAGGATGGGAGCCACTTGCTTTTCAAAATCCGCCCCCTGCTGAGGCTCGGCCGCCGCAAGGGTAGTTCCGGCGACGGCTCCCAGGGCCACAAACAGAAACAACCCGATCCCTTCCGGCCGCCCCCAGAGTGCGCTGGGGAATTTCCTCCCTGGCTGGACCCAACCGGCTCTGGTCATGGTATCCACCCGGTTTGAAGCAAGAAGTCAGTGTTATCGTATAACATCGGTGGG
>JALSGI010000580.1 GCA_026982835.1 Planctomycetota bacterium
CGCTTCCCCTGAACCCCCGCGCTTTCTCGCACTCCTCACGACCCAGGACCCAAGACCCAAGACTCCTTCGTCGCCCAAAACAGTCCCAGCGGGCCGTCCTTGATGATCTTCACGTTCCATCCTCTCAATCTCCCCAAGCGGAGTTTCTCAAACCGCTGCCGGTCGTGGTACTCGCCCACAATGTGGCGTATTCTACTCAAGTCGCAGTTTTCCAGGATGCTGTATTCGCTCCCCTCGCAGTCCAGCTTCAAAAGATCAATCCGCGGCATCCCGAAACGCTCCTGGATTTCCTCAAGGGTTACCCGCGGCAGCTGGATCTGTTGAGGCCGGTAGTGCTTGCCGGGATCGGCAAACCGCTCTTCGTCCCGGCGCACCACCACCGAGCCGCCGGTGGTCAGTCCCTCTTCAAACACCGTGTCTAAAAGCCCAAGCGGCCCCGGCTCGTAGGTGCAGGCGGCCCATAGGGCCTCGTAGCGGCCGGGGCGGAAGCAGCTCAAGCGCTTGAGATTCCACTTGAGAACCGGCAGGTTTTTCGGGTTGGCCTCCACGCACACCACCACCCCTTGCGGGTGCAGCCGCCAGGCCACCCGCCGGGCGAAGCAGCCGATGTGGGCTCCCACATCGACCACGAACCGGGGCTGAAACGGCAGGCGGTCCACCTGGTAGCAGTCCTCCAGCAGCACGTCCCGTACCACGACCATGTCCCAGTCGTGCCACCGGCGGCGGACCCAGCAGTTGCCGTCGAAGAGGAGGGAGGGGGTCGTGGGTCTTGGGTCTTGGGTCTTGGGAGGCAGGAATAAGGCTTTTTCTTGTTTGGGCGCTTCGGCCGAGCCCTCGCGTGTTCTCGCACTCCCCAAGACCCAGGACCCAAGACCCAAGACCTCAACCGCTGTCTCCACCACCGCCTCTTCTAAGTGCTGATAAATCCGGTACTGGTAGTGTTTTTCAAAAAAGGCCAGTCCTTGCTGGCGGTTCGGCCGGCGCAAAAGCTGCTCGTGGTCCACCGGCACCAGGTGCAGCACGTTGGGCGAAAGGCCGTAGAAGTGCAGCGGATGATGTCCCCTCCAGAGCAAAAGGGTGGGGGTGTCGGTGGCCCCGAACACGTGCCCGGGCCCCGAGTCGATCCCCACGCAAAGGGCCGCGTTTTGAGCCAATGCGGCCAGCAGCTCCGCATCGGCCCAGGGCCGCCCCTGCCAAAGCTCGCACTCCGGGCCTGCCAGCACCGCCTCGGGCCACCCCCGGGCCGGGCTGCCGGGGAGCCAGTCCAGCACCACCGGCACAGCCCCCCAATCGGAGAGTTCCTGCACCAGGCGGTGGATCACAAAGGCCGGCACGTTCTTCTTGCGGCGCGAGCTGGCCCCGCGAAAGTGAATCAACACCGCCGGACGGCCCTCGGTTTTTTGAGATATCCATTGAGAAGCTCGTTGAAGTTTTTCTTGAGAAACCGCCACCCGGTAGCGGCACCACTCCAGGTGCGGCTCGATGTGAAACACGTTGCGCAGGCACCACTCGGCCTTGGTGGCCGGAGAGTCGGCGTAGCAGGTGGGGGACTCGGGCCACTGGAGAAAGCGGAAGTAGTCCCAGGGGGGTTGGGTCTTGGGTCTTGGGTCTTGGGGGGCTGGAATAAGGCTTGTTCTTGGTGGGTGGTTTCCGCCAAGCCCTCGCGGTTTCTCGCCCTCCGCAAGACTCAGGCCCCAAGACCCAGGCCTTATCGACAACGGCCACACCCCGGCGGCCAGGCCGCGGTAAAGCCCTTCGGCCCCGGGGCGCACGGCCACGTGCACTTCCCACTGGGGCCGCAGGTGCTTGAGGTGTTGCAGCACCACGGTCAGCTGTACGCAGTCGCCCAGCCCGTGCGGAAAGCGAAACAGCAGCCGCACGCGCCGCTTTCGGGGAACGCGCACCGGCGGCTCGGCCGCTTGGTGGCGGTAAGGGAACAGGCGGTTGAGCCACTCTTGGCGCCGCTGGCAGCCGCAGCCCGGGCGTTTTTTGAAGCCGATCCAATTGAGGAACCGGGCCACGGTGTCGCCCAGGCCGCGATCGGGGGAAGGCCTGGGGGCGTGGGGGCGTGAGGGCG
>JALSGI010000581.1 GCA_026982835.1 Planctomycetota bacterium
GGGGGGCTCTTGGTTGTGCAAGTTGACGTTTGTTCTCACTCCGGTGCGGCAGCACCACCGCAAGACCCACGACCCACGACCCAAGACCCAGACGCTGACGTGCGGGGCTCTTCAAGCCTCCAAGCCTCCACGCCTCCAAGCCCCCGGAGCGGAAGCTCCGGCGCAGGCCGCAAGTCGCAGGCCGCAAGCCGATTCCTGCCGAGTGTGGAGGCATCCCCTCAGGCCCTCCCCGGACTGAAGTCCGGGGCTCGCCGGATGCGGAAGCGCCGAACCAAGCGTCCATGGGCTAGCTGGCTTAACCCGTGCCGTAGCTCAGTACGGAGAGGCGGTTCCCGAGCCAAATTGCGCACTTCGGCTTGGCGTAATCTATAGTTGTAGCGTCCCGGAGTGTTTCCTCCGGGACCCCGCGCACGCAGAGGGACCGCCAACCGAGGGAGGCAACCATGCCATTTGGAGCAGGCTTTGGCACCCCGATCCGCAAAAAAGCCACGCTGCCCGGTGCCGGGGGCAATCGCGCTCCCCGGGACAAGGAAGCGGAGTTCGAGGCGCTGAAGCAGCGCATCCACGCCAAGCTGGTCGATAAGCTGGACCTTTCCCGGGTGGGCGAGCTGGAGGGGGACCTGCTGCGGCGCGAGATCCGCCTGGTGGTCGAGCATCTCTGCGACACCGAAGATACCCTGCTGAACCGCACCGAGCGGGAACGGCTGATCGAGGAGGTGCTGGACGAGACGCTGGGGCTGGGCCCGCTGGAACTGCTGCTCAAAGACCCCTCGATCAGCGACATTCTGATCAACGGCCCGCATAACATCTACGTGGAACGGGGCGGACGACTGGAGAAAACCACCGTCAAGTTCCGCGACGACAACCACCTGCTGCAAATCATCGACCGCATGGTCTCCCGGGTGGGCCGCCGCGTGGACGAAACCTGCCCCATGGTCGATGCCCGGCTGCCGGACGGCTCTCGGGTCAACGCCATCATTCCGCCGCTGGCGTTGGACGGGCCGGCCGTGTCCATCCGCCGCTTCGGCAGCCGCCCGCTCAAGCTGGAAGACCTGCTCAACTTCAAGGCCTTCACGCCCGAGATGGTCATGCTGCTGGAAGGGGCCATCAAGGCCCGGCTCAACGTGATCATCTCCGGGGGAACCGGCTCCGGAAAGACGACGCTGCTGAACACCCTCTCCAGCTTCATTCCCAACAGCGAGCGGATCATCACCATCGAGGACGCCGCCGAACTGCAACTGCAGCAGGATCACGTGGTGCGGCTAGAAACCCGGCCGCCCAACATCGAAGGCAAGGGAGCCATCACCGCCACCGACCTGGTGCGCAACGCCCTGCGGATGCGGCCCGAGCGGATCATCATCGGCGAGTGCCGCGGGCCGGAAACCCTGGACATGCTCCAGGCGATGAACACCGGCCACGAAGGGTCGATGACCACCCTGCACGCCAATTCGCCCCGGGACGCCATCGCCCGTATCGAAACCATGATCATGATGAGCGGCGTGGAACTGCCCCTGAAAGCCATGCGGCAGCAGATCGCCAGCGCCGTGGACATTATCATCCAGGCCAACCGTCTCCAGGGGGGCAAGCGGCGGATTACGCACATCACCGAGGTGGTGGGCATGGAAAACGAGACGATCATCATGCAGGACATCTACCGCTACATCCAGCTGGGGATCGACGAATCGGGCAAGGCGATCGGCCGCTTCGTGGCCACGGGGGTGCGGCCCACCTTCATGGACCGCCTGGAAGCGGCCGGGGTGCGGCTCCCTTCCAGTGCGTTTCGGGAACGAGTGATGCTGGAGGATCGCTGAGCCGCCCGGGCGGGTTTTCCCGGCAAAGAGCTTCTTTCCGGTGCTATGTTTCAGTAGAGAGCCGCCTCCCCGGGCGGCATGCGCCGGAAGCCCCCCGTGATCCGGTCCTCTGCTGGCGACACACAACCGAGAAACCCCGTTATGTCCCTGCCCATCCTGATTTCCATCGCCGTGTTCGTGGGCGTGGCCGCATTGGTCATTGCCGTGGGTTTCTTTTTCACCGGCAAGCAGGAGCGGCGGATCGAGGATCGCCTGGAGCTGCTGGCCGGGATGCGCAACCCCCAGGCCGAACAGGCCCAGGAAAGCATCGTCAAGGAAAGTCTGCTGGGAGAGGAGAAACAAAGCTGGCTCTCTCGTTTTCTGGAAGATCACCTGAACCTGGGCCTGCTGATGGAGCAGGCCGATGTGCGGATGCCGGTGGGCCAGTTTGCCCTGTTCATCCTGGGGGCGGCGGTGGCCGGAGGGGTGTGCGGGGGGATGCTGGGCAAGTCCCTCTTCTGGGCGCTGCTGGCCGCAGGGCTGGCCGCCTTGTTGCCCGTGCTGTGGCTGATGTATCGCCGCAAGAAGCGGCTGCGGGCCTTTTCGGCCCAGTTGCCCGATGCCCTGGAGCTGATCGCCCGCGCGCTTCGGGCCGGGCAAAGCCTGGCGGCGGCCATCCACCTGGTGGGCGAGGAGATGCCGGCGCCGATCAGCCAGGAGTTCGCTATGGCTTACGAGGAGCAGAACCTGGGCATTCCGCTGGAAGAGTCGCTGCGGAACATGACCCGCCGCGTGCCCAACCTGGACCTGAAATTCTTCGCCACCGCCGTGGTGCTGCAGCGGCAGACCGGCGGCGACCTGGCCGAAGTGCTGGACAAGATCGGTTCCCTGATCCGCGAGCGTTTTAAGATTTGGGGCCAGATCCAAGCCCTCACCGGCGAGGGGCGGATGTCCGGCGTGGTGCTGCTGGCCCTTCCCCCCGTGCTGCTGGCGGTGATGTACTACCTGAATCCCGAGTACACCTCCATGCTGTTTTACCACCCGCAAGGTCAAAAGATGCTGGCCGGAGCCATCATCATGCAATTGATCGGGGCGGTGGTCATTCGCAAGATCGTCAACATCGACGTGTAGCGGTTGGAGAGGGACCCGGCCGGGGCTTCCCCCGTTTCACTCCCGAGGCTGACCATGAACGTGGAAACATTGACCCCTTATGCGGTTTTTGGTTTTGTCACCCTGTTGGGCTGGTGGTTGCTGGAGACGCTGGCCAACCGGGGCGGCAAGATCGTCGAGCGGCTGGAGAGCATTCGTCGCTCGCCAGGGCGCCGCTCGGCCGAGGAGATCGAGCGCAAGAACAACCCCTGGAGCAAGCTGGTCGAAACCGCCTCCACCGCCGGCAAAGTGCTGGAGCCGCGCAACGAGTACGAAGAGAGTAAGCTGCGGGGACGGCTGGCCGCGGCCGGGTTCCGCTCCGAGTCGGCCCCGGCAGCGTTCCTGGGGATCAAGGTGATCCTGGGCGTGGCTTGCTTCCTGGGCGCCGGGGGGACGCTGGCCCTCTCCGGCTCTCTGGATCGCCAGGGGCTGATGTACACGGTCATCGCCGGCGGGATCGGTTTCTACCTGCCCGAGATCGTGCTTACCATCCTGGTCAATCGCCGAAAAAAAGCCATCTTCCGCCAGTTGCCCGACGTGCTGGACCTGCTGGTGGTGTGCGTGGAGGCGGGCCTGGGGCTGGACCAGGCCATGCGCAAGGTGGCCAGCGAAATGCGGGAAACCTGCCCGCAGCTCTGCGAGGAGCTGGCCATCGTCAACTTCCAGATTCAGATGGGCCGCCCGCGTTCGGAGGTGCTTTACGAGCTGGGTTCCCGCACCGACGTGGACGACCTGCGCACGCTGGCCGTGACGCTGGTGCAGGCCGAAAAGCTCGGCTCCAGCATCGCCCAGGCGCTGCGCACCCAGAGCGACGCCCTGCGCACCCGACGCCGCCAAATCGCCGAAGAAAAAGCGGCCAAGACGGCCGTCAAGCTCATCTTCCCCCTGGTGCTGTTTATCTTTCCGGGCATCTTCGTGGTGCTGGTCGGCCCGGCTTCGATCCACATCTCCGAAAAGCTGCTGAACCGCTAGCAGGCCGTCCCGGCCGAGAGCGGGTCGGGCCGCCGAAAGGGGTTTTCGGCTTGGGTCTCTTAAAAAAGGCGGAATCGGTATTTCCTCGCTCGGGGGTCGGTGATAGCATTTGCTGCATTATGCCTGGCGTGGGCCGGGAGGCGGCGGTGCCGGCTGCGGTCGGGCGCCTCGGGGGTCCGGGCACGCGCAGCGGTTGCGGCTGTCCTTCGGCCCAGCTTCGGCTACAATAAAGATAAGGATCAAGGGGTCTTGCCGGCCCCTGGCATTTGCTTCCCCGTGCTGGTTTACCGCCTTAGATGAACCCACACGAAATCCTCCGTCTGGTCGATACGATCCACCGCGAGCGCCACGTGCCGCGCGAAGTGGTCTTCGAGAGCGTGGAACAGGCGCTGCGTTCGGCCCTGCGCAAACACTTCGAAGACGACGATGCCCTCTCGGTGCAGATCAACCGCCAGGACGGCACCCTGCAGGTCAGCTACCAGGACAACCCCCTGGACCCGGAGGAGGTGGAGGAGCTGGTGGGCCGGATCGGAGCCCAAGTGGCCCGCCAGGTTATCATTCAGAAAATCCGCGAAGCCGAGTGCGACACGATCTTCCAGGAATACCTGGCCGAGCGGGGGCAGCTGGTCAGCGGGGTGATCCAGCGTTACGACGGGGGCACGGCCACCGTGGCCCTCAACGACACCGAGGCCCTCCTCCCCCGCAGCGAGCAGATCCCCGGGGAGGAGCTGCACGTGAACAAGCGGATTCGGGCCACGGTGTACGACGTGCAGAAGAAGGGGAGCCGGGTGCGGGTGATCCTCAGTCGTACCCGGCCCGAGCTGGTCCAGCGGCTGTTCGAGCAGGAAGTGCCCGAGATCGCCGACGGGATCATCGAGATCAAGGCCATTGCCCGCGAGGCCGGTTTCCGCACCAAGGTGGCCGTGGCCACCAACGACCCGCGGGTGGACTGCGTAGGAGCCTGCGTGGGGGTGCGGGGGAACCGGATCAAGTCGATCGGGGATGAGCTGAACAACGAGCGGATCGAGGTGATTCCCTGGAGCGACGACGTGGACCAGTTGATCCGCAACGCGCTGCAGCCGGCCGAAGTGGAGGAGGTGATGCTTTGTCCCAAGCTGGGCCGGGCCATCGTGCTGGTGCGGGAGGACCAGCTGTCGCTGGCCATCGGCCGCCGGGGGCAGAACGTGCGGCTGGCCAGCAAGTTGACCGGCTGGGACATCGACATCATGACCCGCGAGGAACTGGACGAGGCGATCGAGGGGGCCATCGAGGCCTTTTGCACCATCGACGGCATCACCGAGGAGGTGAGCGAGGCGTTGGTGGGCGAAGGCTTTCTCTCTTACGACGACCTGTCTATTATTGAGACGGAGGACCTGGTCGAGCTGGCCGGGTTGGACGAGGAGCAAGTGGAAGCCATCCGGGAAGAAGCGGAACGCAAGGCCGAGGAGGCCGAACGCTTGGCCGAAGAGGAGCGCAAGCAGGCCAAGAAACAAGCCACCGCCGAGGCGTCCCCCCCTTCGGCCCAAGCCGCGGCGGAAGCTCCAGCGGCTCCGGAGACGGCCCCTGCCTCCCCGGCGACCCTCGAAGAGTCGCCCGAGGAGGTGCCACCTGCTTCCGACTCTGAGGTTTCCCAGTCCGCCCCCGCCGGGGAATCGCCGCAGCAGGCGTCCACCTTGCCCAAGGGAGGTGTCTCCGGCGAGTAAACGGTACGTGCGGCTCTCGCAGGGCCTGGTCGCTGGCTTCCGGCAGACGGGATTTTGGCCACCGGTTTGCTTGCGCAGCTGGGATTCGATTCAGGAGGGCTCATTTTGCCCAAGCGGATTTACAAACTTGCCAAGGAACTGAACCTGGATAGCAAAGACCTGATGCAGATTTGCGCCAAGGTCGGCATCCAGGGCAAGGGCTCGGCGCTGGCCAGTCTCAGCGACGAGGAAGAGGCCCGAGTGCGCAAATACCTGGCCAACCTGGTGGCCGGCCCGGCCCAACCGCCCCGGCCGCCGGTGGCCCCGGTGGCCAAGGATTCCAAGGTGCGGGTGCTGCCCACCCGGCGTCCTAGTAAAGCGGCCCCCCCGCCGGCCCCTGCCGCTCCCTCCGCCGAGGAACCCTCTGCGGCCCCGTCGCAGTCCCCGGCCGAATCCCCCGCCCCGCAACCTGCTCCGGCCGCCGAAGCCCGTTCCCCGGACGAAAAACCCGCCCCCTCCCCTCCCGCGGCCGCTCGGCCTCCGCTGGCGGCCATGCTCCCCTCCAGCCGCGTCCGCACCTTGGCTCCCAAGTCCAAGGAAAAGAAAGCCTCGGCCGACAAAGCCAAGGAATCCCGAGCCAAAAGCAAGCAGGGGCCGCCGGTGATCCGCGTGGCCATCCCCAAGGCCAAGCAGCCGGAACTGAAGCCCCAGAAAAAGGAAGAACCCCCTCCGCAAAAGCCCGTTATCTCCTTGCCCCCTGATGCGATCCGCGATGCCCGAAGTGGCTCCAGCGGGGCGTTGCGGGACCGGGTGCGCCAGCTTACCCAACGCTTCCAGGAACAGCAGAAGAAGGAAGCGGCCGAAGAGGTGGCCCCCAGCCGAGGCAAGGGCAAGGGGCGCAAGCCCCAGGAAGAGGAGCGGCGCGGCAGTCGTCGTCCCGTCTCGCGGGAGGAACGCCGCAAGCGACGGCGGCAGAGAAACCTCCAGCCGGACGTGGACGAAGAACAAGAAACTCCCCGGCCGCTGCGAAGAACCCTTCGCAAAACCGGCGCCAACACGGCGGCTCCCCGCAAGCGAGAAGTCAAGGTGACCCTTCCCTGTACGGTGCGTTCCTTCTCCGAGGCGCTGGGACTCCCGGCTGCCCAGGTGTTGATGACCCTGCTGAAACTCGGCCAGCGGCTCACCATCAACCACAACCTCGACCCGGACCTGGCCGAACTGGTGGCCGCCGAGTTGGGCGTGGAGGCCCAGTTCCGACGCGAAGTCCCCCTGGAAGAAGAAATCCTGGCCCGGTTCCGCCAGGAACCCGATCCCGACTCCCTCCAGCCCCGCCCCCCCGTGGTCACTTTCCTGGGACACGTGGACCACGGCAAGACCTCGCTGCTGGACCGCATCATCGGCACCCACGTGGTGGAAACCGAAGCCGGCGGGATCACGCAGCACATCCGCGCCTACCAGGTGGAGAAGGACGGGCGGCTGATCACCTTCATCGACACCCCCGGCCACGAGGCCTTCACGGCCATGCGCGCACGCGGGGCCAACGTGACCGACGTGGTGGTGCTGGTGGTGGCCGCCGACGACGGGGTGATGCCCCAGACCGAGGAAGCCATCTCGCACGCCAAGGCGGCCGGAGTGCCCATCGTCGTGGCCCTGAACAAGATCGACCTGCCGGGAGCCAACGTCGATCGCTGCTTGCAACAGCTCTCGGCCCATGACTTGCTGCCCAGCGAATGGGGCGGCGACGTGGAAGTGGTGCGCACCAGCGCCCTGACCGGCGAGGGCATCGACCAGCTGCTGGAAACCCTGCTCACCCTGGCCGAGTTGCACGAGTACAAGGCTCCCTACGACGGCCCGGCCACCGGCACCTGCCTGGAGGCCCAACGCCACGAGGGCGTGGGGGTGGTGGCCAAGCTGCTGGTGCAGCGAGGCACCCTGCGGCCCGGGGACGTGGTGCTTTGCGGTCCCGCCTACGGCCGGGTGCGGGCGCTGATGGATACCTTGCATCGCAATCGCAAGCTGCAGCAGGCTCCCCCTTCGACACCGGTGGACGTGATCGGCCTGCAGGAAGTGCCGGGAGCCGGCGACCCGTTCTACGTGCTGGAGGACATCTCCATCGCCCGCGAAATCGCCGAGGATCGGCAGCGGCGGCAGCGGGAAGAGTCGGCCACGCTCATCTCGGCCAAGCCTTCGCTGGAGCGGTTGCAGGAGTTCCTGGCGGCTCGTTCCGGTGAGACGAAGACCCTGAACCTGATCGTGCGGGCCGACACTCGCGGCTCCATCGAGGCGATCCTCAAGGAGCTGGACAAGCTGGAACACCCCGAAGTGCAGGTGAAGGTGGTGCAGGCCCTGGTGGGGGGCATCACCGAGGGGGATGTCCACCTGGCCGACGCCTGCGATGCGGTGATCGTGGGCTTCAACGTCGCCCCGGACGAGAAGGCCCGCTCCTTGGCCAAGCAGCGGGGCGTGCAGATCCGCCGCTACAACATCATCTACAACCTGACCGACGACCTGCGGGCGGCTCTGGAAGGGATGTTGCAGCCGCAGCACCAGCAGCGCGAGCTGGGCCGAGCCCATGTGCTGCAAGTGTTCCGCATCAGCAAGGTGGGCAACGTGGCCGGCTGTCGAGTGGTCGAGGGCGTCATCCGCCGCGAGGCCAACGTCAAGGTGCGGGTGATCCGCAACAACACGGTCATCGGCGAGTATGCCCTGGAGTCGCTTCGCCGCGAAAAACAGGATGTGCGCGAAGTGCGCGAAGGGATGGAATGCGGTATCAAGCTGGCCAACTTCAACGATGTCAAGCAAGGCGACGTGCTGGAAGCCTACACGGTGGAGGAAGTCACCCGCACGCTGGAAACCGCCTCGGCTTCCTCCTAGGGCCGTTTTCTCCACTCCCCCCGGCGCGTAGAATCCAATGTCCCTGACCTTTCCCGCAGCGGCCCAAGGGACGCGATCCTGATCCCTCATCCCTTTCGGCAACAGCACCGAACACTCCCTATGAAGCGCCATCGACTCCAAAAGGCGGCAGAAGCCATCCGGCAGGTGGTCTCCTGGTCCATCCTCACCCAGGTGAAGGACCCTCGCGTGCGCGACGTGACCGTCACGGCCGTGGAGCTTTCGGCCGACATGCGCCAGGCCAAAGTGCACGTGTCGATCATGGGCACGCAGGCCCAGCAGGAGCTGGCCCTGCACGGGCTGCGCAACGCGGCCGGTTTTTTGCAGTCGCAAATTGCCGAGAAGATCGACACCCGGTACACGCCCCGGCTCACCTTCGTGCTGGACCAGGGGGTGAAGAAGTCCATCGAGCTGATGCGACTGTTCAAAAAGGTGGAACAGGAACGCCTGCAACAGGGCGGCCCCCGGCAGCCTTCGGCCGCGGAGGCCCCGGAGTCGGAAAGCCGGCCGTGAACGCCCCCTTCGGGCCGGAGAAAGCTCCGGGGGGCCGCTTTTCACTCCGAATCGGGACGGGTATGTTGAGGGCACTCTCGCCCGGGCGGTTCCGGCCGTCCTGCCGGAGCCGGGGCTTGTTCCTGCAGACGAAGTAGAAAAACATGGCTGCCAAGAACCGAGCCAAGGTCATCGAAAAACTCCATCGCGTGCTCCGCAAGCACTACAAGGCCGTCCCCTTCAGCGGCGAAAGCGTGCTGGAGGCGCTGGTCTGGGCTTGCTGCCTGGAAGATGCTTCCTACGCCGACGCCCAGCGGGCGTTGGAGGCGATCCGCGAGGAGTTCTTCGACTGGAACGACGTCCGCGTGGCCACGATCAAGGAGCTGGCCGGGGTGCTCTCGCACTTGCCCGACCCCCAAGGCTGCGCCCAGCGGCTGCGGACCGTGTTGCAGCAACTATTCGAGTCCCGCTACAGCTTCGATCTGGAATGGCTGCGCAAGGAGAAGCTGGGCAAGGTGAGCAAGTACCTGGAGGAAAAAATCCGCTGCACGCCCTTTGTCACCGCCTACGTGATGCAGAACGCCTTGGGCGGGCACGCCATTGCGGTGGACCGGGCCGCTTGGGAAGTGTTCCGCCTGCTGGGACTGACAAGTGAAAAAGACGAGCAAGCGCGGCGAGTGCCGGGCCTGGAGCGGGCCGTGCCCAAGACCAAGGGGCGGGAGTTCGTCTCGTTGCTGCACCAGTTCGCCGTGCAGTGGGCCGCCAAGCCCAACTCCACCTCGCTGCGGAAGATCCTGGAAGAAGTCGATCCGGAAGTGAAGGCCCACTGGAAAAAAGCGGCTCCGGCCGCGGCGGGCAAGGCCACCGCCAAGCGCAAGCGAAAAACCGCCACGGCCAAGAGCAAAACCGCCAAAGGGACAAAAACCCCCAAGAAAACCAAAACCGCCAAAAAAACCCGCCGACGCAGCACGCCCCGAAAACCACGCTGAGCACGCATGGGGACGATTCCTCTCCCGGTACGCTACCGGCCGGGAACTCAAACGCCGCCATTGGCCGAGGTTCCTCTACACCTTCAGCACCCGGGACACTTCCTGGATGGCAGTGATCCCCTTGGCCGCCAGCAGGATCCCCTCGTCCAGCGGGGTGCGGTGCCCCAGCTTCCGCAACGCCTGCCGCACGGCGTCCAGATCCTGGGTGGGTTTGAGGAACAACTGGCGCAACTGGTCGTTGAGAAACAGCACCTCGAACAACCCGGTCTGGCCGAGGTAGCCGATCCCCTGGCACTGCGGGCAGATGATGGGGATGCCTTCCTTTTGCATCCGCTCGATCTCTTCCGGGGGGAGCCGGGGCGGGCCGGGTTTGAAGAACGCCTTGATCTTTCCCTGCGGGATACCGAGCTGTTGCAACAGCTGGGGCGGGGGAGGATAGGGCGTTTTGCACAGCTCGCACAACTTCCGCAGCACCCGGTGCCCCACCACCACCTTCAACTGCCCAAGCAGCTTTTCCGGCTCCTCGCACAAGGCCAGCGCCCGATAGATCGCTTCGGTGTCGTCGCGGGCCAGCAGCCCCATGACCACCAACCGCTCCTTCTCCGGCTGCTCCAGCAGCAGGGACATCGTTTCCTTGTCCGCCACTTTGCGGACGCAGACCACGTTGGGATACCGCAACAGCAGCTGGGGAATGACCGTAGCGGGGGTTTCCTCTTTGTCCGGGTCGAAGGTGGTGGGCGGGGCGTTTTCCACTTCTTCTTCACGGTCCTTGACCGATTGGACCATCACCACGTCCCGCATGTACCGGTCGATCACCCGCACCACGGCGTTGAACACCGTGGAATAGCCCAAATGCGGCGGTGCCGTCACCAGCACCACGCCCGGCTCCTCCATCGCTTGTTTGATCTTTTCCACTTGGTCTTCGGCCAGGCCCATGTCGGTCAGCTTGTGCGGGCGGGGCTTGCCGGTGTCCAGGTGGAGCGAGATGATCTCGGCCCCCTTGACCAACTGATCCTCCACCCGGCAAGGAATGCGATTGTTCAGATGCTGGACTTCAAACTCTCCTTCCTGGAACGGCACCCGCTGCTTGAGATCAAATCCAGCAAAAATCTTGTAAATGGCCACGATCCCCCCGCCGGTCTGGCCGTCGAGCACTTCGCGGTTGTGGTACACCCCGTCGATCTGGTACTGCACCTGGGCCTTCTGGCCGGTGAAGGTAACCCGCACCACGTCGGCCCGGGCCCCCAAGGCGTTGAGCACGATCATGCGGGCGTGCACGTAGAGGAAGGGATTCAGCTGGGGGATGGGGGCTCCGTGCCGCACAAAATGCAAAGGGGGTTCGACCAGTTCCGGTTCCTGCTGCTTCTTGCCAAAAAACCAAGCCAACGGTTCATCTCCTTGCCCAGCGGACTACCAGCGAAGGTTCTCCCCTACCGGCCCCTTGTTCGGTTATATTCACTCCCCCCCGGCTCTGGCAATGGGCACCCCCTGTGGAGAATCAAGTGCCCGGCGTCGTGGCGTTCTTTCCCTTTTCCGTGCAGGGAGAGGCGCGGTTGCCTTTCGCTGCGGGGCAGTCCAGAATGAACCGGCCCCTTTACGTGGTCCGCTGGCATGGAACCGATTCGGATCGAGCACGTCGAGCTGACGCTGGTGCGGGTGCCGCTGCGGGAGCCGCTTGCTCCCTACACCTCCCGCCTGGCCACCATTCAGGCCACCGAAAGCCTGATCGTTCGCTTGGAAGATACCTCGGGCCACGTAGGCTGGGGGGAGTGCAACGCCAACTTCGTGCAGCTTGGACCCCTGGAGCGACTTGTTGCTGATGTGTGCCAGGGGTTTGCCCGCAGACAGGAGATCAATCGGCACACGTTTTACGAAGAGTGCCCGCTGCCGCTGCGGCTGCGTTCGGCCGTGGAGATGGCCTTGTGGGACCTGGCCGGCCGCCGCCAGGGCCAGCCGGTGGCCCAACTGCTGGGCCAGGTGGTGCGGCAGCGGATCGAAGTGGCCGCGTGCATGGGCATCTGTCGGCCTGAGCAGGCTGAGGAACTGGCTGCTGCTTATGCCGAGCAGGGCTATCGTGTGCTGAAGATCAAAGCCGGGCGCCGCGTGGAGGAGGACCTGGCCACTGTGCAGGCCATCCATCGCGGCAGCCGGGGACGCTTGCAGGTGCGGGTGGACCCCAACTGCGGATACGACTACCAGGAGGCGCTGCGCCTGGCCCGAGGGCTGGAACCCTACCCGGTGGAATATCTGGAACAACCCCTGCCAGAAGACGCCCTGGCCGAGTCGGCCCGGCTCCGGCAGCAGACCCGCGTGCCCGTGGCCCTGAACGAAAGCGTCTATGGCCCCGACTCAGTGCGTCGCATCCTGGACCTGAAAGCGGCCGACGTACTGGTGGTGGAGACTTACCAGGCCGGCGGCGTGTGGCCCTGTGTCCTCATCGGCCGCCTGGCCCAGGAGGCCGGGGTGCCTTGCGTGATGCACTGCGGGCACGACCTGGGGCTGAAGACCGCCGCCATGCTCCACGTGGCGGCAAGCTCCCCGGCTTTTGGCGCGGCACACGACACAACGTATTATGGACTGCAAAGCGACATTGCCCGCCCCAAGCTGCCGATCCGCTCCGGCCACATGGAACTGCCTTCCGGCCCTGGGCTGGGGGTGGAGGTGGACCCCGAACTGCTGAAGCGCTACGCACTGGCAACCGCCTCCGGATCGGTAGGCTCCTGACCCGCCTTGGACCTGCACGTGGATGAGCACCGTGGCCCTTGCTTTTCCAGGAGAGGGAGCGTTGTCTTTCGTTTGCTGGCGTGGCTGGATGGTGAAGTTGCTGGCCCTTCTGGCCGCAGGGATGGTATCCCCTCTTGCTGTGCCGGCCCAGGAAGAACTGGATCCCGAGCTGCTGCGTCCCGGCGTGCTGCTGGAGATTCAGGACGCCGCCGGGCGGAGTGCCTTGCGGCACGAGCACCATCTGCGCTGGCACGAGGAACCGCCGCGGGTGGATCCGCGCGTTGGCCCGGGCCCCTGGCGGCTGCGATTCCGCGGAGTGTTGCAAGTGGTAGAGCCGGGCCGGTATCGCTTCTTCGTACAAGGGAGCCGCGTGCGGGTGCTGCGACTGGACGGCAAGCCCGTGCCGCTGGAGGCCACTTCTCCCACCTGGCACGCCGGCAGGGAGCTGGAGCTGCCCTTTGGCTTTCACCGCCTGGAGCTGGGACTGGAGTTGAAACACTCCGAACCGGTGGGTCTGTTCTGGCAAGGGCCTCGCTGGCCGGTGGAGCCGGTCCCGCCTGGGCGGTTGTTTCACGAGGAACAGCCCCGGGCAAGCTGGTTTCAGCAAGGGGCGCTGCTGGCCCGAGCTTTCCGCTGCGGGGCATGCCACGGCCCGCAGCAAACCGCCACGGCCCCTTTGCCCGCTCCGGCCCTGGAGCAGGTGGCCCAAAACTATCGCTACGGCTGGCTTGTCGCTTACTTGCAAAACAGGCCGGAGCACGCTCAAGCGGCAAGCGACGAGGAAGAAGAGGACGAGGAGCAAGGCCCTTTTGCCCCTGGGCCGCGTTGGTGGGCGTTGCGGTTTGCACCGGGGCGGCGGATGCCGCACTTTGGGCTTTCGGCCTCCCAGGCCCAAGCCGTGGCGGCTTATCTCTGGGCGGCTTCGGCCGGCAAGTCCCAAGCCGCTCGGAGAAAAACCGGCTCGGCCAGGAGCAAAAACGATCCGGCTCTCCCCGGGCTAAAGCCCGGGGCTCGCCCAGCGCGAGGCGCCGTCAAACCCGCCTCTCCCGCTGGCAAGCCCGCAGCTTCATCTGCGGGAGCCTCCTCGCAACAAAAGAGTGCAAAGCAAACCGCTCGCTCAACTTCCCGCCAAAACTCCCCATCTGCCCGAAACAAGCGCCCACGCGGCAAAAAGCCCCGCCCTTCGGCTGCCCGGGGCCGGCGGTTGTTGTTCACCCTGGGCTGCCTGGCTTGCCACAGTTACCAGGGCCGGGGGCACCGGGGGCTGTTCGCCGGCGGGGAGCTGGCCCAGGTGGCCGCCAAGCGCCCGCGGGAGTTCTTTGCTCGTTGGCTTGAAAACCCGCGGCAGTGCAACCCCCAGGCCCGCATGCCCCGCTTCGAGCTTGCTCCCGACGAGCGGCAAAGCCTGGCACTGTTTCTGCAAGAGCAGGGCAGGGGCCAGGGGGGCAATGGTCC
>JALSGI010000582.1 GCA_026982835.1 Planctomycetota bacterium
AGCTTGGTGTTCAAGTGTCGGGGGCCTGTAGCGGCGTTTGTGAGAGTCCATCGCCGGTCGGCTCCCTCCGTGCGGAGAAAGAGAGTGGGTTCTGGTCGAACAGGGCATCGCCCCTGGGCTAGCCTGCCCGGGGCCCAAGGAGAGCAAAACGGCGCCGCACCGCGGCCTGCTCCCGCGGTTCGACGCGCGCCGTGCGAGCCGCTGCCGCTCCGTACGGGTCTGGCGCTGCGGAATGCTGCCCGTGCCGGGAGGGCCGTTTTGCCCCTTGGCCGGAGTTTGCCTGGTGCCTGCCGGGGCGCAGCGCCTCTTTGCCACGCGCCGCTCCTCCTGCGACGCTTGAACCCTCAGTGCAGGGAAAGTGCATCGCGTCATGAAACAAGAAATGTTCATCAACGTGGCCCAACCCGAAGAATGTCGGGTGGCAATCGTCGAAGACGGCGTGCTGGAGGAGTTCTACATCGAACGCTCCGCCCACGAAAACTACATCGGCAACATCTACAAGGGCGTGGTGGTCAACCTGGAGCCCAGCATCCAGGCCGCCTTTGTCGATTTCGGCGTGGGCCGAAACGGCTTTTTGCACATCAGCGACGTGGAGCCGCAGTATTTCCGCCTGGGCGGGTTCGATCCCGATAAGCTGCCGGCGCCCACGCTGGCGGAAGGAAACGGGGGCAACGGCCGCCGGGGCCGCTTCCGCCATCGCACCCCCGGGGGCCGCCCACGGGTCAAACCCCCCATCCAGGACATCTTCCAGCGCGGCGACGAAGTGCTGGTGCAGATCATCAAGGAAGGGATCGGCAGCAAGGGACCCACGCTTTCCACCTACATCAGCATCCCGGGCCGCTACCTGGTGCTGATGCCCTCGCTGGGCCGGGTGGGCGTGTCGCGCAAGATCGAGGATCTGGACCAGCGCCGCCGGCTGCGGGGCATCTTGCAGGAGCTCAACCCGCCCGAGGGGCTGGGCTTCATCGTCCGCACGGCCGGGGCCGACCGGACCAAAAAAGACCTCTCCCGCGACCTGGCCTACCTGCTACGGCTGTGGCGGGTGGTGGTGCGGCGGATCAAGAACAGCCGGGCTCCCGTGGCCATCTACGAAGAAAGCGACATGATCATCCGCACCATCCGCGACATCTTCACCACCGAGGTGGACGCCATTTACATCGACGAGCCGCAGGCCTACGAGCGGGCCAAGGAGTTCCTCCAGATGGTCATGCCCCGGCACGTCAACCGCTTGCACTTGTACGAAGGAAAAAAGCCGCTGTTCCACAAGTTCGGCATCGAAAAACAAATCGAGCAGATCCACCAGCGCGAGGTGCCGCTCAAATCCGGCGGCTCGATCGTCATCGACCAGACCGAAGCCCTGGTGGCCATTGACGTCAACAGCGGCAACTTCCGCGCCGCCGACGAGTCGGCCGAAGAAACCGCCTACCAGATCAATCTGATGGCCGCCCGCGAAATCGCCCGGCAGATTCGCTTGCGGGACCTGGGCGGGGTGATCGTCAACGACTTTATCGACATGCGCCGCGAACGCCACCGCCGCGGGGTGGAGCGGGCGCTGCGCGAGGCGTTGAAGCGGGACCGGGCTCGCTCGCGCATCCTGCGCACCAGCCCCTTTGGGCTGATCGAGATGACCCGGCAGCGCATCCGCCCCAGCTTGCGCTGGACCCTCTACCGCCCCTGCCCCACCTGCTCCGGCAGCGGCATGGTCAAAACGGTGGAAACCCTGGGGCTGGAGCTGATTCGCACGCTGGTGCACCTGAGCCAGCAGGACAAGGTGCGGCGGATCATCCTCCAGGTGGCCCCGGACGTGGCCGGCTTTTTGAACAACCAGAAACGCCACCAACTGACCCAACTGGAAGAAAACAACCAGGTCACCATCCAGATCCTGGCCAAGGAGGGAGCCCACCCCGAGCTGGCCGACATCCAGTGCTTCGACGAAGAAGGCAGTCTGCTGGAGGTGGATTACTGATCCCCGGCCGGTTCTCCAAACCGCAGATGGTGCACCCAAGCCGGGGGCAGATTGCGCAGCACCAGTTCCCGCCGCAGCTCGTAGCACCGCAGGTAGTTCCGCAACACGCT
>JALSGI010000583.1 GCA_026982835.1 Planctomycetota bacterium
AGTTCAGCATGGCCCACTGCCGCAAGCGTTGCTGGTGTTGCTGTTGTTGTTCGGGATCTTCCGCGGTGGCGGCCCCTTCCAGCAAGCGTTTTTTGGCCTGGCGGAACTCTTCTTCGGTCAGGACGCCGGCGCTGTGCAACTGTTGCAGTTTTTCCAGTTCTTCGGCAAGTCCCATCAGCGGCGCTTCGGTGTTGGCAGTCGTGTCGTTCTCGGTCGCCCGCAAAAGCCGGATTGAGGGCTTGTTTCATTGTACACCAGACGGCCCTCTTGCTCTTGGGGGCCGGGGACACCCGAGCGGATGTTCCCGCTTTGCGGATTGTTGCGGTTCGGGAAACTTTAGCGGTTGTGACTGAATCGCAGCCCCCACCTGCGCCGATAAAAAAACCGACCGGCCGCCCCGGGGTATGCCTCCCGGGAGAAGAACCGGACTTTTGAGTCGCATCGGGCAACAAGGGGGGAAACCATGTCGGCCCGCAGCTTGGATGATCGTTCGGGACTGGGCAGCCGCCGCTGGGGCAAGCTGGCGGCGTTGCTGCTTGCGTTGCTGGTGGTCTCGGGTTGCGTGCGGGTGCGGCGGGGATGGTTGATCAACCTCAACCTGTCGCTGGAGTGGAATCGGATTCCCTGGCGGGCCGGTCCGGACGGACACTACGAAATCGACCCGCCGGACTGTGTGGCCTGCGGGCACCACGTGCCGGGACATCACTGCCCGCGGTGTGCGACCCAACCTCGGCCCGGGGGCGGTGTTGCAGGAGCCCAGGAAAAACTTCCCGTGCTGCAGCCTCCTGGCAAGCTGCAGGCCGTGCCCACCCAGCCGGCCTGGCCGCAAGGGGGCGCGGCAGTGGAAGAAGTACCGGGCACTGCTTCCGGGCCAAACGAGCAACACCCGCCTTCGTCGAGCTCGCCTGCGGAAAAGCCGGGAACTTCCTCGCCCTCCAGCGGCGAAGCCGCGCCCCAGGCGGCTTCCTGGTACGGGCGGAGTCTGGGTCGGCCGTGGGTGTTCCGCACCGCGCAGGCCGAGCACTCCCTCTCCCACCGCTCGGTGCGGTTGCAGCACGGGCAGCGGCAAGTGCGATAGAACATGCCGGGACGAAGGCTCATTTGTTTGAAGCACTCTGCCGGGCCACCGGCACCCGGAACAGCTCGAAGCCGCCTCGGTGCTGGCTTACCACAAGCAGCGCCTCGCCCCCGGGGAGCCACGCCGGGTAATCGTCCCGGCCCGGCCGCCGCGTAAGATTGCGCGAGGTGCCGCTTGCCACATCCAGCAGGCACACTTCTAGATCCCCCTTGAGGAGTGAGACGTAGGCGATCTGCTTCCCGTCGGGGGACCAGCGGGGGCGGACGTCGCGGCCTGGGTGATGGGTGAGCCGCCGCAGCCCTTGGCCCTCGGCGCTGCTCAAATACAGCTCGAAATCCCCGTCGCGGGTGGAGCCGAACACCAGTTGCTTGCCGTCGGGGGAGAGGTCGGGCCAGTTGTTCACGCCGCTGCCGGCCACCACGTCGCTGCGATTGCGCCCCTGGAGGTCCACCTGGACGATGCTTTGGCCTCCCTTTTCGGGCAGGGCGAACAGCACGCCGCGGCCCCCGGGCAGAAACACCGGGCAGTGCACTCCGGCGAATCCGCCGCCGGGGTCGAACACCGCCTGCTGCCCGCTTTCCAGGTTTTCGATCACCAGCTCCAGGTTCAGGTTGCCCCGGCTGCGCACGTAGGCCAGGTGCTTTCCGTCGGGCGAAAACCGCGGCTCGAACTCGCTGGTGCCGCTTTTGGGATGTAGCCTGCTGGTGCGACCGCTTTCCAGGTCCAACTGCATCAATACAAGCATCGTGGGCGAAACCCGCTCTACATAAACCACCCGCCGCCCGTCGGGCGAAACGGCCACATCCTGCTTCCACAGCCGCGAGTGGGTCAGTTGCCGCCAGCCGGGGGGCAGGGCATCTTCTCCCCAGGCCGGGACCGCCGCCGCGCAGCCTAAGCAGAAAACCGCTAGAAAAACGCTTCGGTTGTGCATGGTGTGTTCTCGCTGCAAGCGGTTTTTCAAAAACAGGGGCGCTTGTTGCTTTGCTCGGAGCAGCCGG
>JALSGI010000584.1 GCA_026982835.1 Planctomycetota bacterium
AGCGGGTCCTGGTTCTTCAGCTCTGCAATGAGCAGATTGAAGAAGGCATCCGGGTCCAGCCCCCGGAAGTTTCCCTCGTTGGCCCCCGGGAGGGTCGCAGTTCCGCCGACTCCACCGGCGCCGGGAACGTCCATGGCAGGTTTCTCCGTTCAGAACCAGGGGGAAAAGCAATTTCTTCCCGCCGCTCCGCCGGCGGCAAGCCCGCAGTGCAAGCCGCGGGAAACCAACGTCCGCTCGGTATTCCTGCTGCCGTTTTCGCCGCCCGCATCACCTCCCGGGCACGCCAGCAGCACCGGTGGCCATCAAACCACCACATCCACGCGTTCCGTTCCCAGGGTGTGACCTGCGCCGGGCACTTCCGGCTCGGCCTCGACTCCGGGTGGCACGCCGGAGGCGATGTGCGGCGGGGGGAGGGGGGATCGTTGTTGTCCGCTCCCTTGGCGGCCGGTAAAGTGCCCCGGCGGCTGGTTCATCACATCGACCTCGAACCGCAAAATCTTCACATCTTGCTCAGCCAAACGCTGGCGGAGCTGATGCAGGTTCTCCAGCAGTGCTTGCTGTGCCCGCGTCGATTCCACCCGCAGTTCCGCCTCCACCTCGCCGCGCCGCAGCCGCAGCTGAAGCTCCACCGAACCCAGCTCCGGCGGATGCAACTTCATCCGCACCACCCCCCGACGATGCGCTGCTTGCCGCATCGCTTGCACCACCCGCAACAACAGCTTCTGGGTTTCGGGTTTGCCCGGGCCATCCATCCCTGGCGTGGGTTTGCCGGAACCCTCGGCGGCAGGCGACTTGCTTGCGCCTACCTCGGGCACCTGACTCAACTGCTGTTCGACTCGTTGCAGGGCGTGTTCGATCCGCGGGGGCAGCGCCGGCTCTTGGCTTGGGGAGCCGAGCGAATTTTCTCCCTGCAACGTCGCTTCGCCCGGGGAAAAGGTGCTTGGCTCGGCTTGCGCGGGAGTGCCTTCGTTCGTGCCCGCCCCCCCCGTTGGAAGCGTCCCCGGCGATGGAGTGCTTTCGAGAGAGTGCCTGGGCGCCTGGGGAGCGTATCGCCAGGAGGCACGCGGTCGTGGCTCTTTCTTCGGTTCGGCCGACTCCGGCTCTGCCTGCTTGCCCAACGGCGCCGATTCCGGCCGCCCCATTCCCCGGCTCGGCACGTTTTCGCCCTGGGCAAAGGCCGCGTTTCCGGCTGCCTTGTCCGCCCCCGGGCGAAGCGGCAGCTCGACGTGGGGCGTTTCTTCCGCTTCGGGGCTCTCTGCGGGTTCCTCGCCGGTTGCTTCTTGGCCGCTGGCCGCTTCCCCGGTCAGATTCTGCGCTGCGGGAAGCACCGGCCCTTCAGGCTGCGGCCCGGCAGCCGGTCTCTGCTGCGGATCGGGCGAGGAGAGGCCCGAAGGTGCAGGCCGTGGTGCACTTTGCTCAAGGACCTGGGTGGTCGGTTCCTCCAGGGGGCGTCTGTTGTCTGCATCACTGGGGGGATCAACACGGGCTTGCTGAAGCTCCGGCAGTTTGCTACCGGCAGCTGGAGATGGCTCCGCTTGGCGACCATTCCGGGAAGCCTCGGGCTTTTCTTCGGCGGCAGCAGCGCTTTGCTCTTGCGGTTGGGCAGCTGGTTCCTCCGAGGAGCCGGGCTGCGAGGATGTGTCGGGCGAGATCGCTTGCATCGAGGCGTCGATTTCGCCTTCGGGACGCTGCTGCTGTCGGGGTTGCGGATCGGGGGCATCCTCCCTGGCCACTGGTTCCGCGGCTTCCTGGGCATTCCCAGAGGGCTCCCTTGCCTCCGAAGGCGATTCCTCGCGGGCGATTCCTGCGGGGGCAAGCTCCGCTTGCTGCAACCACCAGGCGAACGGGATCGCCGCGTCCGCCCGCTGCGAACGCTTTTCCGCACCGGCCTGCGGAGGCCGTGACGGCTCCACCTGTGGAATGGGTGAATTCATTGCGATCCCCCCTGAAGCGCGTACGTGTTTAGCCTGCTAGCACACTGTTGGTTCGACGCTTCCGCACGAGGCGGAAATAAGCGTTTCTTCTTACAACCGGCGAGCCGCCAGCTTCAGCTGGCGGAGAAGGTCAACACACAG
>JALSGI010000585.1 GCA_026982835.1 Planctomycetota bacterium
GTTGTTGTGCGGCTTGTTAGTGGCGGCCGGGCGAAAGGGAGCAGACCGGGCCCCAGGGATTTGGCACTGGGTGGCCGGGGCGGTGCTGGGGGTGGCGTTTGCCGCCGGGGGCATTGTTTCGGCTCCGCCGCTGCCCCCTGCGCCCGTGGTTCCCTACGAGACGCCGCTGGAGAGCTGCCGCCGGCCGTTCGTCCCGCCAGAGCAGCCGTGAGTGCCGTGTGGCCGAGAGGGAAAACGAGCCATGCAGAACCTCATTCAACACGCATCGACCGTCCGCCTCGGGGCGTTCGCCGCGGTTTTGATCGCCATGGCCTTGTGGGAGCTGGCCGCGCCCCGCCGAAAGCCTCGCCTGGCTAAGGCCACCCGCTGGCCGAACAACCTGGCCCTGGTGCTGCTCAATACGCTGGTGCTGCGGCTGCTGGTGCCTGCCGGGGCGTTGGGGGTGGCGGCCTGGGCTCAAGCGCGGGGATGGGGGTTGCTCCACGCGGTGAGCTTGCCTGCCTGGGTTTCGATTGCAGGCTCGGTCGTGCTGCTGGACCTGGTCGTCTATTTGCAGCACGTGATGTTTCACGCGCTGCCTCTGCTGTGGCGATTGCACATGGTCCA
The DNA here is from genome assembly GCA_026982835.1 of Planctomycetota bacterium. Taxonomy (GTDB): domain Bacteria; phylum Planctomycetota; class Planctomycetia; order Pirellulales; family S012-138; genus S012-138. The sequence continues at coordinate 607 of JALSGI010000585.1, forward strand.
CCACGCCGACCTGGATTTCGACGTCACCACCGGCTTGCGGTTCCACACGCTGGAGATTGTGCTTTCCTTCGGGATCAAGGCGGGGGCGATCTTGCTGCTGGGAGCGCCGGTAGTGGCCGTGTTGGTGTTCGAGGTGCTGTTGAACGCCACGGCCATGTTCAATCACGGCAACGTGCGCCTTCCCCGCTGGCTGGACCGCTGCCTGCGCCTGGTCCTCGTGACGCCGGACATGCACCGCGTGCATCACTCCGTGCTGCGGCACGAAACAAACAGCAATTTCGGATTCAACTTGCCGTGGTGGGACTATCTGTTCGGCACTTACCGGGCGCAGCCGGAGCGGGGACAGCAGGGGATGATGGTCGGGTTGTCCCAGCTTCAGCACGAAAAAGTGGAACAGCTCCCCTGGATGCTGGCCTTGCCGTTCATGCAGGGGCCTGGCGACTATCCGATCTCCGGCGGCCCCGAGCGTTGATTTGGTGTGCGGCGCCCATTTCAGGCCGGGCAATTCGCCCTGCGGACCCAAGGGGCGGCGTTGCTCCCGGAATGCGGAAGTCTTGGCGGGCAAACGGGTTACAAGCGGGGTTCGCTGCATCCCAGGCCCCGGGGCCCTCGAAACTCCGCTGGACAATCCCCCCCGGGGAGGCATACACTTGGGCAAACTTCTTCGACCGGACCACCACGCCGGGGCCGGGGATGGCCATCCGTGTGGCAAAGTTTCCTTCCGGGAAATGAGGACGGCGCAGCATGAGTTCCACCACCCAATCCTGGACCTCTTGTACTCGCACCATGGGCGGGCATCGCGTGCACCGTCCCCCGGACGAGCTGGTGCGCGCCTACCGCGAGCTGGTGGATCAGCAGCGGTTCCACTGGACCGAACACCACCGGCTCATCCGCCGCCTGGGGGCCGGGGGGCAGGGGGTGGTGTACCTGAGCCAGCGTCGCGGGGCCGACGGGTTCACGCTGCCGGTGGCCGTGAAGATCTTCTCTCCCGAGGGGTTTCCCGATGCCCGAAGCTACCGCGAGGCGATGACCCGCATCGCCCAGATCGGCGCCCGCGTGGCCCAAATCCAGCAGGACAACCTGATCGACGTGCACAACTTCATCGACCGCCGCCACGTGCGGTTGATGGAAATGGAGTGGATCGACGGCTACGACCTGAAGCGGCTGCTGACCAACGACATGCTCCGGCGGGCCCGGCAACGGGTCAGCCAGCGCCGCTGGGAGTACCTGAACAACGTGATCGTCACGGCCGGGCCGCAGCAGCCGCGGCTCAAGCCGGGCATTGCCATCGCCGTGCTGCGGGAGTGCCTGGCCGCCCTGGCCGCCTTGCACCGGGAGGGGATCGTCCACGGGGACCTGAAGCCCTCCAACATCATGCTCAAGCGCACCGGCAACGCCAAGGTGATCGACATCGGCTCGGCCTTCGACCTGGAGGAGATGACCCGGCCCCGTACCTTCA
>JALSGI010000586.1 GCA_026982835.1 Planctomycetota bacterium
CCCCGTAGGTGGACTCCAGCACCAGGTAGTCGGTCCAATCGACGCAGCGTGGGTCGCGCACCAGGGGCTTGTCGGGCTGGCCCAGGTCGCCGGAAAAAACCAGCCGCCGTGGCTCCCCTTCTTCTTCCCACTGAAGCTCAATCAGGGCCGAACCGAGAATGTGCCCGGCATCAAGCCACCGGGCCTGCACTCCCGGGGCCACTTCCACCGGCGTGTCGTACTCCACCGGGCGGAAGTATTTGAGCGTGCGTCGGGCGTCCTGCTGGGTGTAAAGCGGCACTTCCGGCCAGCGACCCCGGCGGCCTTCCCGCTGGTGGCGGCGTTTTTTGTAAGCGGCGTCTTCTTCCTGGATTCGGGCCGTGTCGGCCAGCAGGATCTCGGCCAGGTCGATCGTCGGCGGCGTGGCCCAGATTGTGCCCTCGAACCCCTGGGCCACCAGCCGCGGCAGCAGCCCGCAGTGATCCACGTGGGCGTGGGTGAGCAGCACGCCGCGCAGGTTTTCCGGCAGGAAGCGAAAGCGTTCCCAGTTGCGGCCCAGGTACTCCCGCTCCTGGAACAGCCCGCAGTCCACCAGCAGCGATGCTCCCGGCAGCCGCAGCAGGTAGCGCGAGCCGGTCACCTGGCGAGCCGCCCCCATGAACTGCAACTTCACCGGCTGGTTTCCTTCTCCGCGGCGGCCTTTTGGGAGCGGGACTGGATGAGCCGATCCAGCTCCTGGCGCAATCGATCCAGCACCTGGTCGTAGGGGAACGCTCCCAGCAGCTCCGGGCCGCGTTTGAGATTCACGTAGTGCGGGCCGCACCACAGCCCCAGGTCCGCATCGTCCGTCTCGCCCGGCCCGTTGACCCGGCAGCCCATCACGGCAATGGTGATTTTGTGCTGCCGGGCGTACTGGGTCATCTGCCGCACCTGCTCGGCCAGCTCCACGAAGGCTTCGTTCTCCACGCGGGAACAGCTGGGGCAGGAGATGATGTTCAGGCCCGGCAGCCCGTAGTCCACCACGCTCCGCACCCGCCCGGCGGCGATGTCGGCCAGAATCTGTCGGCCCACCTCCACCTCCTCGTGCTTGCGGGCGTTGGGCACGGTGAGCGAAACACGGATCGTATCGCCGATCCCCTGGGAGATAAGCTGTTCCAGAGCGATGCGGGTTTTGATCACTCCCTCGGGCGGCATGCCCGCCTCGGTAACGCCCAAGTGCAGGGGCACTTCGGGCCGCTGGGCGGCGAAGCGGCGATTGGCTTCGATTACCTTTTGCGGGTCGGAGTCCTTCAGTGAGACGCAGTAGCGCGTAAAGCCCAGGCGGTCCAGGTGCTCGCAGTGTTCCAAGGCGCTTTGCACCATGGGGCCGACGGAGTCGCCGGCGGGGAAGCGGCTTTTCAGCTGCGGATCGACCGAACCGCAGTTCACCCCCACCCGCAACGCACAGTCGTGCCGGGCGGCCACTTCGGCCAGCCAGGCCACCTTGTCCTGCCACGACTTGTGTCGCTGGTGGTGGTGCAGGTGGCCGGGATTGTAGCGCAGTTTGTCCACGTGCGGGGCCACCAGCTCGGCCAGCTCGAAGTTCTCCTGCAGATCAACGGCCAGGTTGGCCCCGGTGCGCTGGCGAATCCGCGCCACGGCTTCGGCGTCGCGGCGGCTGTCCACGGCCAGACGCACCACGGCCGCCCCGGCCCGGTGCAACTGCTCGCACTGGGCCGCCGTGGCTTCCACGTCCCGAGTGGGCGTGGCGCACATGCTCTGCACGGCGATCGGGTGCCCGCTGCCGATGGTCACCGTGCCGATGCGTACCGCCCGGGTGGGGTTGCGCCGCAAGGGGAGCTGGTTCATCGCGACTCTTGCAAGCTGGGAAAAACGGATTCCTGCCGTTTCTATGATAGGTCGGTCCGCCCTGGGGGAAAACCGCACCTGGGGGTGCATTGGAGACCTGCCGAAGACCCTTCTGACCTTGCCAGACATGCGGTCTTCTCTTGCGACGAGGAGAAAACTCCCGGTCCCAGTCTTCGCCCGCCGGGGGGATCGCTGCCACCGGGTGCGGAAAACGAAAACGGGCACGGCAAACCG
>JALSGI010000587.1 GCA_026982835.1 Planctomycetota bacterium
GACATCGAACGGGGAGTTCTGGGCAGCCTGGTGCTGGAGAACCCCAAGACCGGCATGCGGAGCGTGCCGATCAACTTCATCGCCCGCGAGTACACCGTCTATCAGCACCTGATCCCCCGTTCGCTGCAAGCCTACGATCCCCAGACCCCCGAGCTGAAACTGGACGTGGACCTGTTTGCCGACCTGGTGGCCGACGGGGAGCTGATCGTGGAGCTGCAATGCCTGGAAGCCCGGCAGTACTTCGGCGTGGCCAAGGCGGACCTGTACTTCAAGGTGACCGACGGGAGCTTTCGGATCAATTTCCTCAAGGGGCTGTATAGCATCTGGCTGCAGATGTTCCTTATGGTAACCGCCGGGGTGATGTTCAGCACGTTTCTCAACGCCTCGGTGGCGCTGCTCGGCGCAGCGGCCTACGCCCTGGGAGGCCTGTACGCCCAGCAGATCCTCCATCTGGCCACGGCCAGCGAAGTGATCGGCGGCCGCAGCTTCGAGGCGGCCTATCGCCTGGTGACCCAAACGCCCATCTCGACCCCCTTGCAGGAGGGGCCCGTGGTCACCCTGCTGCGAACGCTGGATGCCGGCATGCAGGGGGTGTTCTGGGTCGTGGCCCACATCCTGCCCGACATTCCCAGCTTGAGCGACACCCGCTGGGTCACCAGCGGCTACGATATTCCAGTCAATAACCTGGTGGTGAAGACGCTGATCGTGCTGGGGTTCGTGGTTCCGCTGGTAGTGGCGGCCCACTTCATCCTGAAATCGCGGGAACTAGGCAAATGAAACAGCACCAGTCGTTTTTGCGGAAAGTGCTCTACCTGGCCGGGATGGCGGTGTTGCTGTACCCGCTTTCGTTGCTGGGCCAGCCGCGCACCGGCCGGGGGGAGGCTCCCGGCGGGGTCCTGGCCCGCTTCCGCCACGAGAAAAACCTCAGCTACGCCGAGCTGGGCGAAGTGGACCCGGCCAGCGAGGCCTTGAAACTGGCCACGCTGGGCTTTCGCTGCGTGGCAGTGGACGTGTTGTGGGAGAAGGCCTACCACTACCAGATCACCGAGGACTGGACCAACCTCTCGGCCACGCTGGAGCAGATCGCCCGCTTGCAGCCGCACTTCGTCAACGTATGGCGGTTCCAGGGGTGGAACCTGTCGTTCAACGTGTCGGTGGAATGGGACGACTACCGCGACCGGTACTATTGGGTGATCCGCGGCATCAAGTTCCTGGACCAGGGGCAGCGTTACAACCAGCGGGACATGCGGCTGTACTGGGACGAGGGGTGGTTCACCGGCTACAAGATCGGCCGCAGCGACGAATATCGCCAGTTCCGTCGCCTGTTCCGCCAGGACAAGGACTTTTTCGACTGGTACGACCCGGACTGGGAAGTGGATCGCCGCGACAACTGGCTCGTGGCCCGCGAATCCTTCCTTGAAGCCGTGGACATGGTCGATAACCGCGGCGTGCCACGCAAAGGGATCGACCCCTACCTGTTCTTCTGCGAACCGGCCAAGGCGCGCATGTGGTACGCCGAGGCCCTGGAGGAAGAGGGGACCTTCGGCCAGCCGGCACGGCGCAACTGGACGCTGGCCCTGGACGCCTGGACCCACGGGCGAGAGACCGTGCGGCTAGATCGCCGGGACGTGGGATTTGGCAGCCGGGAGTTCACCACTCCCTCGGGCCACCGTTTCCGGCTGCTGGACCTGGAGGACCTGGAGCAGCAGGAAGCCGAGCTTCGCCAGCGGTTGGAGAAGCTGGCCGCCGGTGTTCGGGAAAACGTTCGCCGGAAAAAAATGGAACGGCTCTCTCCGCAAGAACGCAAGCTCATCGAAGCCGATCCCGATACCCTTACCCCTGCCCAACGCCAGCAGCGACAACACCTGGAACTGACCAAGCTCTACGTCACCCCGGAGGATCTTGCCAAAGGGGTCCCTGAGGCCCATCGTCCCGAAGCCGAAAAAATCTACGGAAATCTCCTGCAAATCTGGGAGAAACTCCGCGAAATCCGCATGTGTTACAGCATCGTCAACTATGCCTTCTGGGAGGAGCGTTGCCGGGCCGAGGCCAGCCA
>JALSGI010000588.1 GCA_026982835.1 Planctomycetota bacterium
TCTACCACCACGCGGCCGTATTTGTGGCCACCACGCTGGTGGGCAACAACGTGGCCAACTACCTGGTCTCGCTGGCCGTGGTGCTGTTTGTCGATTCCCTCTGGGGGAGCAAAACCGCAGAGCTGCTGGCCCCGGTGGTGCTGGCCCCCATCCTGTTCGTGCTGGGCGAGCTGCTGCCCAAGCGGATGTTCTACCAGGCCCCGAACCGCCTGCTGTATCGTTGTGCTCCGGCCTTTACGCTGTTTGCCGTGCTGTTTGCCCCGGTGAGTGTGGTGTTGTGGGCCTTTGGGCGATTGTTGGAGCGGCTCAGCGGCGAGTCCCACCCGCATTTGCAGCAGCTGTTGGCCCGGCGGGGACTGCACGCCATCTTGGCCGAGGGGGACGAAGTGGGCGTGCTGCGGCCCGCCCAGCGGCAAATGGCCCAGGGACTGCTGGCCGTGGCCGTGGAACCCGTGGCCCGCTTCGCTCTTCCCCCGTGGCGATTGCCCCGGGTGTATCAAGACCAATCCCCGGCCGAAGTGCTCCGCCTGGCACGCCGCCACCGGGCGTTCGCCCTGCCGGTGGAGGATCGCCGGGAGCGGAAGCTGGTGGGTTACGTGGTGGTGGCCGAGGTGGCGTTGAGCCATGCCGAGGAGCTGACTCCGGTGCGCCCTCTGCCCCGGATCGAGCACAACGAGCCGCACATTTCGGCCTTGGTCCGCATGTCCAGCCAAGGGCACCTGATGGCCGAAGTGGTGGGTTCTCAAGGGCGCACCGTGGGCTTGCTCACCACACGGGCGCTACTGGAACCGCTGCTACGAGGGGAGCATTGATGCGGGCCCTTTCCGGGACGCAAGTCCCCCAACAAGCTGCCAGCCACTGGGAGCTTTCGCACCGGGCAGGAATCGGCTTGCGGCGTGCGGCGTGCGGCGGTGCTGCCGCACCGATGCAAAAACAAGCGCCGATTCTTGCAACCGGCGAGCCGCCAGCTTCAGCTGGCGGAGAAGATCGACAAACATGGTATATATGGCTCTCCCCGGACTAAAGCCCGGTACGTGTTTAGCCAGCTAGCATAGAGACGCCAGATGTGGTGCTTCCGCACCAGGCAGGAACAAGCGCCCAAAAGGGACGAAAACGCTTGTGTGAACCTGCGGCTCGCCAGGAGGCTCGCCCTCCCGGGGAGCTTCCGCTCCGCGGCAAGAATAAACGCAACGTACCAGCGGCGAGCCGCCAGCTTCAGCTCGGGGAGGGCTTGGGGGCGTGGAGGGATCTGGAGCCCCGCACGTCAGTGCGGGGAGATCGGCTTGCGCCGTGCGCTGTTGCGGCGGAGCTTCCGCTCCGATGCAGGCAGCGTTTTTCCTTATCCTTTAGCATCCCGAAGGGATGCCAGAGGGAGGAACCGCTGGCTGTTTCTGGCACCCCTGGCGGGGTGCTGGGTGAGAGAAAGGCCGCCGCGGTCCGGTGGTCTCCGCTTCGCTACGACCACCGGCTACCAGGCTGGCAAGCCTTCGGCTTGCTTTTGCTCTGGAAACGCTCCATCTTGTGTTGGCACGCTAAACACGTACTCAGCTGGCGGAGAAGATCGACAAACATATATTTAGGGCTCTCCCCGGACTAAAGCCCCGGGCTCGCCCTTCGGGTGCAAGGGTTCTGCCGCGGCAGAGCAAGGACATTCCTTCCTCTTAAGGGAAACACTCGATGACCCAGCAACAACTCCCCCTGGAGATCGACTGCCGCACACTTCAAGCGTGGCTGGAGCAAAAACTGCCCCTGCTGCTGCTGGATTGCCGCGAAGCGGACGAAGTGCAGCGCTGCTCCCTGCCGGGAGCGAAGTGGATTCCCATGGGCCAGATCCCCCAGCGCCTGGCCGAGCTGGAACCGCACCGGGAGCGGACCATCGTGGTCTATTGCCATCACGGCGGGCGAAGCCTCCAGGTGACCCAGTTTCTGCGCAGCCAGGGCTTTGCCCGCGCACAAAGCCTCTGCGGGGGGATCGACCGCTGGAGCCTGGAGGTGGACCCCCGCGTGCCGCGGTACTAGAGGCCCGTTACGACAGGATGCCGTGGACCACCTT
>JALSGI010000589.1 GCA_026982835.1 Planctomycetota bacterium
CCGTCTCCGGCGATCTGGCTCCCCTGCTCTTTGGGCCGCGGCAGCAGCAGCCAGCTGCTCACGGCGACGGCGGCGATGAGTGCGGCCAGCAAGGCGTGGAGGACCCGGGCCACGGTCTCCCCTTGGGCGAACAGGGCCAGGGTTTCCTGGTAGGAAAGCTCTTGTCCCCAAAGCTCCGGCCGTCCGGCCGCCACGACCATTGCCGTAAACAGCGGGGGAAAGTGCCACAGCAGGTTGGTCGCCCCCAGCACCAGGAGCAGGTAGAGCCAGCCTGCGCGCCACCTCCGCCAGCCCCACAGGGCCAGCTCCAGGCAAAGGAGCGTAAAGAGCAGCTCCACCACGCCGAAGGCCAGTCGCCGGTGCGGGAGCACCTTCAGGCCTTCCAGGATCGGGTGCAGCTGCTCGGCCGAAGAGCCGGGGCGGAAGTAAAGCCCTAGCATCAACAGGCCCGTCAGCACCACGCCCCAGAACGCATGGACCGATATTCGCACTATTCGGGCGCTGACCTCCAGCGCCTCGTTCCAGCTTTCCCGGTTGCCGCGCAAGTGCAGGTGCAAGGCCAGCAGCGGGCCGAATGTCCCCTGTCCGACCAGCACCAAATGCACACTGGCCAGCAGGGCCATGCCGGCCTGGGCGAGCAATTCCATGGGGGATTTCCTCTCCGGAGGGCTCTTGCCGCGGAAAAGTTGCGGCTATTGTAAGCTGCCCTCGGGCGGAGAAAAACCGGCACGCGGCCCAGGCCCCTGGCAGCTCAGTCCCGCTGGCACTCGGGGCAGAAGAACGTGCTACGGCTCTGCTGCACGATACGGGCGATTGGCGTGCGGCAGCGGGGACAGGGCCGGCCGGCTTTGCCATAGACGCGGTGCCGGTTCTGGTAGTTGCCCGGCCGGTTCAACGCCGTGCGGTAGGTTCCGTCGCCCAGGGTGGAACCCTCGTAACGGATCGCTTCCCGCAACACCCGGCCCATGGCTCGATGAAGCCGCCGCCACTGAGCATCGCAAAGCCGGCAGCAGGGGCGTCGGGGATCGATGCGGGCCACAAAGAGGACCTCGGCCGCGTAAAGATTGCCCAGCCCGGCCACGCGCGCCTGGTCCAGCAAGGCCACCTTGATCGCCCGGCGGCTGGAGTGGAACCGGTCCCGCAGCTGTTGCCAGGAAACTTCCAGGGCATCCGGTCCCAGCCGCGGGGGGCCCAGGGCCTGCCGCCACGAGCCCGGCGGGTGCCACTCGACGGTGCCCAGGCCGCGGCGGTCCCAGAACAGCAGCCGCCGGGGGCCGGGACCTTCCAATTGCAGTTCCAATCGCAGGTGTTCCCGGTCGGGTGGCGCCTCCACCAGCACCAGCCCAGTCATGCGGGGATGCAGCACCAGGGCCGAATCGTCATCCAGCACCAGTGCGAGGAACTTGCCCTTTCGCACCACCTGAACGATGCGCCGCCCCGCAACCCGGCTGCCGATGGTGCGTCGGTTGGGCCGCACGGCCAGGGGCCGCAGGGCACACCGGGTCCAGCGAAGGCGGACGATCCGCTGGCCGCACGCCGAGGCAACGCCGCGGCGCATGGTTTCCACTTCGGGCAGTTCAGGCATGAGGCAGGATTTGCCGGAAAGGGAGTGCGGGTGGCAAAGTTTTTCGTTGACAGTGTTTTTGCGGGCCAATTATACTGCGCAGTATCACATCTGGGATCGAAACCCGCTGTGGCTGGTACGAACCTGGCAACTGTGGCCGCAAGGGGGTTCGGGCGTGGTCCGCATCCCCCGGCAAGCGGAAGCGACTCCAACTGCGAAGCCCTCCCGGCTTCGGCAGCCCAACGCGTCCTGTTTTCCTCAAGGGGAACGAATCGATGAATCTCATCGGTAAAATCCTGGTGGTGCTCAACTTCGTCGCCAGCTTGGTGTTCATGTCTTTTGCGGTGATGGTCTATGCCACCCACCGCAACTGGCGCGACGAGGTGCTGCGTCCCGAAGCCGTGGCCGGCAAGCCCAAGGGGCTCAAGCACCAATTGGCCGACCGGGACAAAGAGCTCCAACTGCTGCAGCAGGAAAAGCAACG
>JALSGI010000590.1 GCA_026982835.1 Planctomycetota bacterium
TCGCAGGGCCAGCTCCAGCGTGACGTCTTCGGGGTTGAGCTCCTTGGGCACCCCGGCGTTGGTCTTGCCGTCGGTAACGTAGATGCCGTAGGGGCCTTCGCGTAGCTCGACGTTCTGGCCGGTGGCGGGGGAGGTGCCCAGCACTCGGAGCGGCTCGCGGCTTGCCGGGCGTCTGCGGGAGCGTCCCTTGGGCTGCTTGAGCAGTTCCACGGCCTGCGGGAGGGTGATCTCCAAAGGAGAGATGTCCCGGGGGATCGAGCGGGTTTCCTGCCCGCACTTGACGTAGGGGCCGAAGCGTCCGTTGTACACCATCACCTCTTCGCCGGATTCCGGATGTTGGCCCAAGGAGCGTGGCAAGGAAAGCAACTTGAGGGCTTCTTCCAGCGACAGCTCCTCGGGTTTCATTCCCCGCAGCAGCGAGGCCCGTTGCATATCCGGGTCGTCGTCGGTGCCGCGCTGCACGTAGGGTCCGTAGCGTCCTTGCTTGAGGTAGATGGGCTTTCCGTTCTGGGGGTCGGTGCCCAGTTGCTGGCCGCCTGCGGAGGAGTGTTCCAGCAGCTGAAGGGCTTTTTCCACCGTAAGCTCGTCGGGGGCCAGGTCTTGCGGCACGGGGGCTCGCCGCGCCCCTTGCTCCAAAAACGGCCCGTAGCGACCGATCCGCACGTAGATCTCCTCCTGGTGCGGTCCGTGCTCGGGCTTGCCGATGCGGATGCGATTCACTTCGCGGATGTCGATCTCGTCCAGCTTGGACTGGATGAGCTGCTTGAGCCCCTTGATGTTCTCCTTCTCGTTGCCGAAGTAGAACGCCTTGAGGTATTCCACATGTCCGGCTTCGCCGCGGCTGATGGCGTCCAGATAGTCCTCCATGCGGGCGGTGAACTGGTAATCGACCAGTTCGGGAAAGTGCTTTTCCATCAACTGGGTGACGGCGATGGCGGTCCAGGTGGGCACCAGGGCGTTGCCACGGCGGACGACGTAGTTGCGGTCCAGGATGGTCTGGATGATGGTGGCGTAGGTGCTGGGGCGGCCGATGCCCATCGCCTCCAGCGTGCGGGTGAGGGTGGCGTCGGTGTATCGGGGCGGGGGCTGGGTGACGTGGCTTTTGGCTTCCAGCTCCAGGCAACGCAGCGGCTGGCCTTCCTCCAGGGCCGGAAGCAGCTTTTCCTGGTCGGCCAGTTCGGCTTCCGGGTCGTCGGCCCCTTCCACATAGGCCCGCAGGTAGCCGGGGAATTCGATCGTCTTGCCGCGGGCCTCGAAGCGGACGCGGTTGCCTTCTGGATCGGTTCCTTCGACCACCACGGTGGTGCGCCAGCCGCGGGCGTCTTGCATCTGGCAGGCGATGGTCCGCTTCCAGATCAGCTCGAACAGCTTGAACTCATCGGGGGTCAGCTCGTTGCGGATCTGCTCGGGAGTCTCGAAGGGGGTGCCGGCCGGGCGGATCGCCTCGTGGGCCTCCTGGGCGTTTTTCACCTTGGTGCGATACTGGCGGGGCTGCTCGGGGAGGTATTCCGGGCCGTATTGTTTTACGACCAGATCGCGGGCCGCCGTGATCGCTTCCTGGCTCAAGGCGGTGGAGTCGGTGCGCATGTAAGTGATGTGGCCGTTTTGATAGAGGTTTTGGGCCAGTTGCATGGTTTTTTGGGCCGAGAAGCGCAGCTTGCGGTTGGCCTCCTGCTGCAAGGTGCTGGTGGTAAACGGAGGAGCCGGTTTGCTGGTAAAAGGCTTGCGTTCCACCCGGACCACGCGGAACTGCCCGGTGCGCAAAGAACGGGCCAGCTGCTCGGCTTGTTCCCGCTGCAGATGGAGCAGCTGAGGGTTTTTCAGCTGGCCGGTGTCCGGATCAAAATCCTTGCCGGTGGCCAGGCGGCGGTCGTTGACCTGGACCGAGACGGCCTCGAAGCGGGCCTGGGGGTTCTGCGGGGGGGCGAGCTGGGCCAGCAGGTCCCAGTACTCCACGGGACGAAACCGCATCCGCTGGCGTTCCCGCTGCACGATCAACCGCACGGCCACGCTTTGCACTCGCCCGGCCGAGCGGGCCTGGCCGCC
>JALSGI010000591.1 GCA_026982835.1 Planctomycetota bacterium
TGTTGCCTTGGTCCGTGCTGCCGCGGTGGAGCAGCATCCGCTGGGGGCTTCGCTACCTGCGTTACTACCTGGCCCTGGTGGCCGGACCCACGGCGCTGCTCTACCTGGCCGTAGCTGGATTGATCCTGGGTTTTGTGGCCACGTACTTCACCTTTCGCTTTCTCCCCTATGCCCAATACACCGAACCGTTGCTGATGGAAAACCTGGTGCAGGCCATCGGTTTTCTGCTCTACCGGGTGCTGGCCCCGGCGCTGGCCACGCTGTTGATTGCGGCGCGTTGCGGGGCGGCCGTGGCGGCCGATATCAGCGGCAAGTCCTACGCTCAGCAACTGGACGCCATGCGCTGCCTGGGGGCCTCGCCCCAACGCTACCTGCATACCACGGTGCTGTGGGCCTTCCTGATCGGCAGCCCCCTGCTGGTGGCCTTGTTGTTCTGGGTGGCCAAGCAGACCAGCATGGTCGTGTTTGCCGCCATCCGCCCGCAGTGGGGAGCCTTCTTCTGGCAGCAGCATTTCCATCTTTGGCTGCAAGAGCCCGGGCGTTGGTGGTACCGGGGCACCCCCTGGTGGCTGGCCAAGGTGCTGGCCTGCGCCGCCGGCACCGGAACGATCGCCTATCATCTCTCGGCCCAAGTCAAGCTCTCCAGCCGGGATATCAGCCGGGCAATCACGGCCACGATCCTCTGGTCCACGCTCTGGGTGCTGCTGGTGCACATGCTGTTTGCCTTCTGGGAATTTGAATCTTGAGAAGGCAACAAGCCGCGGATTTCCATCCAGGGCGGCATCTCCATTCTGCGTGTGCCGCTTCGGCACTTGCCGCCATGTTCCACGCAGCCGATGGGGCTGGACGTTTTGAACCACGAGTGCTTTTGTTCCTGGGATTCGACCACTTTTCCTGTGGCAGCAGAGCGCCGTTCTTTTCCGTCCGGCTGAAAAAACGATCAGGAGCACCACCTGGACTTGCACTCCTCTTGAGGGGGGAGTACGCCGAAAAACCGGCTCGTTTGCTTCCTGCGCACCTGGTTGAGAAGTTCGTCTGATGGAAAATCGGCACGTAATTTCTAAAAAAACCGGAAAAAGCCTTGATACTTTTGGGAAGAAAAGGAATATTTAGTAAAAGTGATGGGGTGCTTGTTCGGTACAGGTTTTCGGATTTCCTCATTCAAGGAAAGGATTACGCCAATGGCAACCGAGCAAAAGCAGAAGGAAGAGAAGCCCCAAAAACCCCAAAAGAAACTCACCAAGACCGCTGCCATCCAACGCTATTTGAAGCGCAAGCCGGAGGCGAAGCCTCGTGAAGTCGTTGCTGCCTTGGCTAAAAAGGGAATGCAGGTTACTCCGGCCACCGTCAGCACCATCAAGAATCAGATGAAGAACAAAGGAATGTTGCCCGCTGCCGGCGGCGCGGCCAAAGCCAAGCGAGCCACCGCTTCCGCCCGGCGGGGCCGACCTCGCAAGGCCGCCGCGGCCAACGCTACCCTCGACATGCTCAAACAGGCCAAATCCTTGGCCGAAACCGCCGGCGGGGTGGACAAGGCCAAGAAACTTCTGGACGCCCTTGCAGAACTCCAGGCCTGAGCCTCTGCCCATTCCCTTGTAATATACGGGTTTCAAGGTTTTGTTTCGTTCGCCAGGGGCCTGCGGGGGGAGTTGCGCCCCTGGAACTTGAGGATTCCGCCGCTGTCTGCAACCAGCCGACGGCGGTTTTTTCTTGCGCATCGGGTGGATGACTGCGGTTTCAGAGACCCATATCTCCCTGGGGACCGAGGTGCTCCGCTGGTGGTGAAAATGAATAGATAATCGGGCAGGCCCGCTGCAACAGAAAAAATGGCGTTTTAACGGCCTGTTGACAAACGCTATGAAACACCACAGGGAGAAACAAGCTCCTTAGCGAATTTTTTTCAGACCGGCGTTATACTCCGCTTTTGCTCTGCTTATGCTTTTCTGGTGGCTTCCCGGGTGGCCTGCGTGAGGGTAAAAACACGGTCCGGTGGAATCGGGGCCGTCATTTTGAAACCCTTGGTCGGGGCAGGCCGTCTTAAAAACC
>JALSGI010000592.1 GCA_026982835.1 Planctomycetota bacterium
CCACCGAGCGGAAGAAGGCCAGCCCCAGTCCTTCACTCTTGGCGCTTTTGCTGCTTTTTTTCTTCGGTGTGGCAACGGCTTCGACCATTGTTCAAGCTCCTGTTCTGGGAGGGGAAAGTCGTTCAAGGACCCGTTATGGAAAGCGAACCGCGGCAGTTGCCCCCGGTTGCTCAGGGGGCCGGCTGTTCTGCCCCGGATTCGGTAGAGGCGTTGGCTTCCGGCAGCTCCTGGTCCGCGTCGGCCAGGATCTTGTCCACGTCCAGCAGGATCAGCAGCCGTCCGTCCAGGCGCACCAGCCCGGTGAGACATTCCCGGCCCACCTTCCCCACCGTGGGCGGCGGCGGGGCGATCTGCTCCCGGTTGATCCGCAGCACCTGGTTGACCGCATCGACGATCATGCCGATGGTTTTGTCCTGCACGTTGAGCACCACGATGCGGGTTTCATCGGTGGGCTCCTGTGGCGGCAGGCCGAACCGCAGCCGCAGGTCCAGGATGGGGATCACCGTGCTCCGCAAGTTGATCAGCCCCTTGATATACGGCGGAACCTGGGGCACGCGGGTAATCTCACCCATCAGGATGATCTCCTGCACCTTGGTGATCTCCACCCCGTACTCCTCCTTGTCCAGCCGAAAGCTGACCAACTGCATCGTGCCGGTGGTTTCTCCCTGGCGGGATTCAGCAGGCTTGACTTCCGCAACTGTGGACACTTTGGCATCTCCTGTGCGTGGAGAAGAACAGCATCCGAACCGGAAACGCACCCTTAAAACATGTGCAGCCAAGCAACTTATAGATTGTGCTGAAAAGCCTGCGAAACCATGCAGCCGAAGGAAGACAGGATTTTTGCAAGTCTCGGCCCGCTGGTAACTTCTGGCGCAATTGTGCCGGCTCGATGCGTCGGGCGAAGGTTTTGCCCTTTTTGTCGTTTGACAGTTGCACAGGGCAACCTATGGTTGGTCAGAACGAACAAGCGGGTAGTAACGAATGCCCGGTCCCGGCAGGCGGCAACGAAAAAACCTGCCCTATGCAATCCAACGACTCTATCAACAGAGGGAGAGTGCCATGCGAGTTCTGGTTGCCGACGATTCCAGCACCATGCGTAAGATCATCATCCGTTCCTTGCTGGCCGTGGGCGTGGATGGGGCCGTGGAAGCGGCCGACGGGAACGAAGCCCTGGAGCTGTTCAAGCCCGGCGAGTTCGACCTGGTGCTCACCGACTGGAACATGCCCGGAAAAAACGGCCTGGAAGTGGTGCAGGCCATCCGCGCCCAGGACCCCAACGTCCCCATCATCATGGTCACCACCGAGGCCGAAAAAGGCCGGGTGCTGCAGGCCATCCAGGCCGGGGTGTCCGACTACCTGGTCAAGCCCTTTACGGCCGACACCTTGCGGGAAAAGCTGGAAAAACACGGCTGCGGCGTGTAGTCGCTTCCGGCCAGCTACCACACCCCAGCCGCACTCGGCCGTTCCACTCCGCGGGTTCTTCGATGCGAGGAACCGGCGGTTTTTCTTTGGAGCCTATCCGAAAAATTGTTCGAGCCTCACTATTTCCGAGAACGCAGGGATTTTTCGGATAGGCTCTTGCTCTCCACGGATGCCTTGCACCGTGCAACTTGCTCTGGTACGCCGGTGCTTCCGCACCGGGCAAGAACAAACGTTTATTTTTTGCAAAACGGCGAGCCGCCAGCTTCAGCTGGCGGAGAACCGCGAGCCGGGAGCGTAAGCTCCCGGAGGGCTTGGGGGCTTGGAGGGATCCAGAGCCCCGCACGTTAGTGCGGGGAGTGGCAGAATCGGCTTGCGCCGTGCGCCGTGCGCCGGAGCTTCCGCTCCGAAGCAAAGACAAACGCTAATTCTTGCAACCGGCGAGCCGCCGGCGTTAGCCGGCGGTTACACGCCGAGCCGGGAGCGTCAGTTCGGGGAGGGCTTGGGGGCTTGGAGGGATCCAGAGCCCCGCACGTTAGTGCGGGGAGTGGCAGAATCGGCTTGCGCCGTGCGCCGTGCGCCGGAGCTTCCGCTCCGAAGCAAAGACAAACGCTAATTCTT
>JALSGI010000593.1 GCA_026982835.1 Planctomycetota bacterium
GCCGACGCGACCAACACGGCCGAGTTGTTGGGGATCGCCGTCAACGCGGCCCAAAGCGAAGTGGACGGCGGGTCGCTCAACCGCCAGCTCTTGAGCCGCAGCACTCCCTTGGAGGACCTCAACGGGGGCCGGGGAGTCACACTGGGCAAGATTCGCGTGTTCAATTCCCAAGGCTCCGGCTATTCGGTCGATTTGAACCGGCCCAACATCAAAACTCTCGGCGACGTGCTGGACCGGATCACCACCTTCGTGCCCGGCGTGGAGGCCCGAATCAACGACACCGGCGACGGCATCCTGCTGGTGGACACCCTGGGGGGCAACTCCACGCTGCGGGTGCTGGAACAGGGCAGCAGCACCGCCGCCGACCTGCGTATCCTGGGCGAAGGCACCACCCGCACCGTCAACGGCCAGACCGAGCAGATCATCGACGGGCGGCAGACGTTCGTGGTGGAGCTGGACGCGGACGACTCGCTCCGCGACCTGGTTCACAAGATCAACGAGCTGGACGCGGGGGTGTCGGCCTCGGTGTTCAACACCGGGGGGGCGGTCAACCCTTACAAGCTCTCCTTGAGCAGCCTGCAAAGCGGCCGCAAGGGGGAACTGCTGGTGGACACCCGGCAGAGCCCCTTGCAGGTGTTCACCACGGCCCAGGCCCAGGACGCCCTGCTGGTGGTGGGCACCTACAGTCCTACGGGAGTGGCTCCCTTTGTCACCTCGCCGGACAACCGGTTCGAGGAAGTCATCGACGGGGTGCAGCTGGAGCTGAACCAGGCCACCACTTCCCCGGTGACGGTTTCCATCGAGCCCAGCGACGCCGTGCTGGTTGCGGCCGTGGAGTCGCTGGTGGACAATTACAACCAGTTCCGGGAAAAGCTCCAGGAGGTGACCGCCTACGACGCGGAGACCGACCAGCGAGGGCTGCTGTTTGGCGACGGGGCCGTGCTGCGGCTGGACGCGGAGCTGCTGCAGTTTTTCAGCGGGCGGTTCCTGGGGGCCGGGCCGATCGAGTCGCTGGAGAGCCTGGGGGTGAGCCTGAAGGACGACGGGACGCTGGAGCTGGACAAGGATCGGCTTCGGGCCAAGATCGCCGAGGACCCCGAGGCGGTGCGCACCTTCTTTGCCGACGAGGAAAACGGCTTTTCCAAGCGGCTGGACGAGCTGCTGGAACAGCTCATCGGGGCCGATAATTCGCTGATGGCCAACCGCATCCAGACCTTCCAGCGGCGGATCGAAAGCCGCGAGTCGCGGATCGAGTTCCTCAACGAGCGATTGGAACGCCTGCGCCAGCGCCTGCTGCGGCAGTTCATCCGCATGGAACAAACCATCGCCGAAATGCAAAGCAACCTGCAGTACATCCAGGCCATCGTGCCGATAACTCCCCTGGCGGCCGGCCAGAGCGTGATTCCGGGCCTGTAACGCCGCGGCTGGTTCCGCTTGCGGCGTGCAGGTTGCGCCGCTGGGCCGGTGTGGAACAACCAACCCTTGGTCTCAAACGGAAGAGAACGCCTCATGGACGCCACCGCCGGAACCAACGCAGCCGCGGATCGCTACCTGGAACACGAAGTGCTCACCGCCCCGCCGGAAAAGCTCCACCTGATGCTCATCCAGGGGGCCATCCGCTTTATCCGCCAGGCCCAGCAGCACCGGCAAGCCAACCGGGCCGAAGCGGCCACCGAATGCCTGATCCGCGCCCAGGAGATCGTGGGCGAGATGCTCGCCTCGCTCAAGCCGGAACAGGACAAGGCGTTGGTGTCGAAAGTGGCCGGGGTATATATGTTCGTGTTCCGTTCGCTGATCGACGCCCAGTTGAGCCGCAGCGACCAGGCCCTGGAAGACGCCCTGCGCGTGCTGCGGATCGAGGAAGAAACCTGGCAGCAGGTTTGCCGCCAGCTGGCTGGGCAGCGTCCTGCCACGGGCGACCGCCTGGACGTGCAACACCAGTGCGGCAACCCGGCCCCAGAGGGTGCTTCCCCGCCGCACCCAGGTGCCGGGCCAAGTAACTCTGTCCAGCCGCCCCCACCGCCGGAAGCGGATCTCCC
>JALSGI010000594.1 GCA_026982835.1 Planctomycetota bacterium
ATCTGGAGCCGAACCTGAAACTGCTTCGCCGGCGGGAAGCCGACGAGGCCTACCTGGCTTGCCGCCCCGGCAAAGCTTACGTGGTGTACTTTACCGACGGGGGCGATGTGGAGCTGGACCTACGCGGCTGTCGCAAGGAGCTTCGGCTGCGGTGGATTTCTGTCGCTACCGGCGAAGTGAAGCAGGGGAGGAGCGTCCCGGGCGGCCTCTGGCTGCCCCTGCACGCCCCGGCCCCCGGCGGACACCTAGCCGTGCTTCTGGCCCCATGATCGCCAAGACCCGATGACGCACCGGAGCCCAAGGGGTACGATTGAAAGACCTGCCCTTGCCGGAACAGGTCCCAGGTAGCCTGCTCTTGGCCCTGGTTGGGATCGGGGCCCCGGAGTTCCAGGCTTTTTCAGGATTGAGGTGCGTCCCTTGGCCGATTCCGCTGCCGCGATGAAACCGGTCCGTGTCAAGTTCAGTCGCCGCCCGCTGACTATTCATCGGGACGAGCACGGCGTGCCGCACATCCAGGCCCAGGACTGGGAGGGTGCGCTGTACGGGCTGGGCTACATGCACGCGGTGGATCGCCGCACGCAGATGCTCTTCGGCCGCCTGGTGGCCCAAGGACGCATGGCCCAGGCCGTGGGAGCTAGACCCGACCTGCTGGAAATGGACCGCTTCTTTCGCCGGGTGGGGCTCTACGTGGGGCTGGATGAAGAGGTGGCCGCTTTGTCGGAGACGGATCGCCGCCTGCTGGAGGCCTACTGCCAGGGCGTGAATGACGCCATGCAGCAAGCCGGATCCACGCTACCAATGTGGTGGGTGGGGCTGGACCCGCAGCCCTGGAATGCCAAATCGGTGCTGCTGCTGGGGGCGCTGGTGAACTACGGCTCGCTGGTGATCGGCCAGCTACGCGAGGAACGGCTGCTGCTGGAGCTGATCCAGCTTGGAGCCCCACCGGACCGGCTGCGGGAACTTTTCGAGCCGCTGCTGGACGAAGCCGACTTTCGCCTGCTGGCCCAGGTGAAGCTCGCCACGCGGCTCTCCGATGAGGCGATGGCCCTGCTGGCCGATCTGCCCCGGATGGCCGGGAGCAACGCCTGGGCCGTCTCACCGCAGCGAAGCGCAAGCGGCCACGCGCTGCTGGCGGCCGACCCGCATCTGGAAGTGAATCGCCTGCCGGCCATCTGGTACGAGGCGGTGCTGCGTTGGGGCGAGGGAGAGTACCTGATGGGAGCCACGTTGCCCGGCACCCCCATCGTGGCCGTGGGGCGCAGCCGGCACCTGGCCTGGGGCGTAACCCACTACAAGGGGGACGTGGCCGATTACTTCATCGAGCACTGCCGCAAGCGCAAAGGCCAGTGGCACTATCGCCGCGGCAAGCGTTACTTGCCCTTCCAGGTGCGCCAGGAGGTGATCCATCGCAAGGGCGAAGAGCCCGAGGTGCTCCGCGTCTATTACAACCAGCTGGGCGTGCTGGAGGGGGATCCCGACCAACTGGGCGAAGGCTACCTGCTGCTGGAGGCATGGACCGGCAGGCGTCCGGGCGTGGCCCGCTCAATGGCCGCCTGGCTCCACCTGGCCTCCCAGCAACAGTGCCAGCAGGCCATGCGGCTGGTGCGCACCATCCAGCAGCCTTCGCTGTGCTGGATCTTTGCCGACCGTCGGGGCGAGATCGCCTTGCAGGTCAACGGGGCCTTTCCGCTTCGCCCGCCCGGGGCCAACGGGGTGGTGCCCCTGCCGGCCTGGCGAACCGAAAACCACTGGCAAGGGCTCGTGCCCCATCGCCACCTGCCGCGCAAACGCAGCCCTAAGCGAGGCTACCTGGTGGCGGCCAACGATCCGCTCAATCCCCGCCGCGGCCCAACCCTGGTGACACTGCCGGTACACGACTACCGCAAGCGGCGGATTGAAGAAGTGCTGGGCCAGTGGCCCCAGGCCACCGCCGAGCAGATGCAGCAGCTGCAATACGATGTGGTGAGCCTCCAGGCCCGGGAACTGCTCCCCGTGCTGCTACCCTTGCTGCCGGAAGGCCCGCTCAAGGAGGAG
>JALSGI010000595.1 GCA_026982835.1 Planctomycetota bacterium
TCCAGGTGGGCCACGCAGAGGATGGTGCGATGCCCGCTGCGGCCCCGCAGCAAACCCACCGCGTTGCCCGCATCGTCGGCGGCCACCTGGGGCAGTCCGGCCTCGACGAACCGGTCCAGCAGGAACCGCACCCGCTGCTGCTCTTCGCCGCTGGGTGCGGGGATTTGGGCCAACATCACCAGGTTGGCGATCAACTGTTCCCGCAGCGGCAGCAGCTGGCCGGGCAACTGATCCACCCTTTGCAGCAGGTCGTCGGTAAGAATCATCCCGGGACCCTCCCCTTGGCTTCGACGCGACAGGTGACGAATTCAGCCGGCCTCCCAAGTCGCGCCGGCGGAACTCTTTCATGGTAGCGAAAATTTGCCGCCAAGCCACAATCCCCCAGGGGGAAGGGCGTGGAGGCTTGGCGAGCCGCGGGCGTAAGCCCGCGGTTGAGCGGCGAGCCGCCGACTTCAGTCGGCGGAGGACGGCGGGGCCGTCGGCCACTGGGAGCTACCGCTCCGTTGCAAAAAAGGCGTCAACTTGCCCAACAAGAGCCCCCCGCGTCAGCGGGGGGAGGCAGCGAAAATCGGCTTGCGGCTTGCGGTGTGCGCCGTTGCGCCGGAGCTTCCGCTCCTCGGCAAGAAAAAACGCTAATTCTTGCAATCGGCGAGCCCCGGGCTTCAGCCCGAGGAGAGCCGGATAAGTGTATTACGTTTTTTTCTCTGCTGGCTGAAGGTGCGCGGCTCGCCCTTTTGCAAAAAAAGCTTATTCTCTCCTAGCATGGAAACGCCAAACCAAGTGACGTGCTAGCTGGCTAAACACGTACCGGGCGTAAGCCAGCGGTTGAACAGCGAACCGGGAGCACGAGCTCCCGAAGGAGAACAAGCAAAAGTGTTTTCTTGCTCTCCGGGCTGCCAGCCGGCCGAAGAGAAGCCCCGGCCCGGCCATGAGGAAAAACGCCCCAGATTGCCACAAGTGCCTGCTGTCTCAGAACTTACAAAGTTGGGCTCGACTGGATTCGAATCCCTTGCCGCAAGACGTTGCCACGAAAGAACTTGCGGAATCCGCCCCGAGGGGTTGCTGCACCCCCTGCTGCACGGGTGCCGAGAATCCGCCCCCCGAGGCCGATCTGCGGGGGCTGCTGGCCCACGTGGCCGAACTGCTCCAAGGGGCCGGGCAAGCCGATCTGGCCGATCTGGTGCGGCTGTGGCCTGCCCTGGATCAAGAGGTCCGGGAGCAAGTGATTGAGCTTGTCTGGCAAACCGTGGTGGCCTCCAAGGGCTGATTGCGTTGTCCGCCGCCGCAAGCCCTTGGAGTGGTTTTTACCCTAGGGGGCCGGGAAAGGCTTTCGTTTCGCCGCCAAGGCGGTTTTAGGGGCGTTTCGTTTTGCCGGGATGCTTTCGTTTCGTCGGACCGCAATGCCCCTACTCCGGGGCAAAAGCCCCTTAGCGGCCATTCTGTAGGCTTCCCGGGGGTAAGGGGGCCGGGGGTTTAGCCCCCGATCCTATCCCTTTCGTTTCGTCCCGTGGGGCCTTCGGGAAGCGTTTTCGTTTCGGTTGCGATTGCCTTTAGAAACGGTTTCGTTTCCACGGCAAAAGGGGGTTTAGAAACGTACCTTCCGCCCTGCAACGGGCCGGAATCGGGCAAAAAAGCGGTACTTTTTTATACATTTATAACCCGCGATACCTACAAAGCTGCCACGATAAGGGGTACGATTCACCATGAAGCCAGTTTGTACCGTTCACGTGCCCTTTTTCAAAAGGAGTTTCCGCAATGAACCAAGCTCGATCCAACTTGGCTGATCGCCTACTGTCTCAACGAGAGGCCGCCCAATTCTTGGGGATTTCCACCCGCTATCTTCATACGTTGAGGGCCAAGGGGCAGTTGCCGTTCTTGAGAATTGGCAACCGTATCAAGTACCGCTTGCAAGACTTGGAGCGTTGGGCCGAGGAGCGGGTGCAGAACGTGTAGCCCGGTTTGGATTGCCCTGGGAAACGACGGCGGCCTCGCTTCGGGCCATGTGGAGCGAGGCCGCCCTCCGCCCGTAATCGTTGAGGGGTTGATGTATGCACAATTCTAACGCTTCTTTGGCTGTAGGCAAAGACAAACCCATCCAAAAAGTGCTAGCCGCCCTGGAAGCGGCTGGCTGCAATCCCCAACCTACCCAAGACGGGCAATGGATGGCCCTCTGCCCGGCCCATGATGACCACAAACCCAGCTTGTCTATTGGAGAGGGGGATTATGGGCGGGCTCTTATACATTGCTTTGCCGGTTGTCTCAATAAGGATGTGGTGGCCGCCCTGGCCTTGAAACTAGCCGACCTATACCCTCCGGCTTCCCGGCGGGGGGTTCCCAAGCGGCTCCGGCAAGGCCCGAAACCGGCCCCTACGCCCGAAGCGGCCGTAGCCGATCTGATAAGAAAATGGGGCCAGCCTTCGGTCCGATACCCCTACCGCGACGCCCGCGGCAAACTGGTGGCCGTGGTGTTTCGCTGGAACGTGGACGGGGAAAAGCAAATCCGCCCCGTGCGCCGCGCCCGCGGTGGCTGGCTACCGGGCATGCCCGAAGAACCCCGGCCGCTTTACCGGCTGCCCGAGGTGCTTGAAGCCGATGTGGTCCATGTCGTGGAAGGCGAAAAGTGTGCCGATGCCTTGGCTGCCCTGGGCCGGGTGGCCACAACATCAATCGGGGGAAGCAATGCCGCCCGCAAGAGCGATTGGGAACCCCTGCGGGGCAAGCGGGTGGTAATCTGGCCCGATAACGACGAAGCGGGCCGTGCCTACGGCCAGGTAGTTGCCCGCTTGTGCCATGATGCCGGGGCTGCCGAGGTGCGGATTGCGAACCTGGCCGCAGTGTGGCCCGGTTGTCCCGAGAAGGGCGACGTGGCCGATCTGCTGGCCAAGGACAAGACCAAGGGGAAACGGTACACGTTGAAGCTATTGAAGCGGGCGGCGGCCGAGGCTCCCCCGTGGGAAGGACCGCAGCCGGGGGAAGCCGAATCGGCAGCCCCCCCTTGGCGGCCGTTTCCCGTGGACGTGCTGCCCGAGCCGTTTCGGGGCTTCGTGCAGCAAGTGGCCGAGTCCAACGACGGCTGTGACCCTTCTTATGTGGCCGTGCCCCTGCTTACCCTCATCGCCGGTTGCATCGGCAACCGCCGGGAGGTGGAGATCAAGGCAGACCGCCGGGAACCGGCAGTAATTTGGTCCGTAGTCATCGGTTCCAGCGGCACGGCCAAAAGTCCAGCCCTGAAGGCCGTGGCCCAACTGCTTGATCCCATTGAGCAGGAATGGCACAAGCAATACCGCCAAGCCCTCGCACGTTGGCAGCAGAGCCAGGGTTCTTCCCGCAAATCCCGTTAAGGAGCTCCTTCCATGAAACCGAAGAAACAGCCTCAGCATCCCAGCAAGAAAGCCAAGATTGTGGCCAAAGTGAAACAAATTGCCGGTGCCCACTGGCGGCGAAGCCGAAACAAAAAACCCCAAGTAGCAGGAACCGGGCCGCAGAAGCCCCCCGTGCTGCGTCGGCTGTTCGTGTCTGACATAACCTGCGAAGCGGTTGTCAGGGTATTGGAGGAAAACCCGCTAGGGTTGCTGGTTTGGCGGGACGAAATAGCGGGTTGGTTCCGAGGGTTTAACGAGTACAAGCGGGGCCGCGGTTCGGACAAGGAGAATTGGCTCTCTACGTTCCAGGCGGGGCGTTGGATTGTGGACCGCAAGGGGGCCGATCCCCTTATGATTTGGCGTGCGGCAGTTTCCGTTACGGGAACCATTACCCCTTCGGCGTTTGCCACGTTGCTTTCAAGGGAAGATATAGAGGATGGATTCGTACCGCGGCTCCTGCTTACCTGGCCCCCCGATAGGCCAATGCAATTGAGCGACAAAAGCGTGGACCCTCGGGTGATGGACGCCGCCCGGGAGCGATTGGAACAGATACTGGCACTTGCCCCCAATGGTGGATCGGAGCAGCCGATTCCGGTTCCCCTCAAGCTATCCCCCGAAGCACGGGAACTTTTCAAGCAATGGTATAATCGGCACGCTTCGGAGGCTTTTTCGTTTCCCCCGCCGTTGCGGAGCGTTTGGGCCAAACTGCAACGCTACTGTCCCCGATTTGCCCTTGTGCTTGCTTTGGCCCGGAACCCCCAGGCCGCCCAGGTGGAAAAAAGGGACATGGAGGGGGCAATCCGCCTGGCAGATTGGTTCGGTAACGAGGCCCAGCGGGTACTGTACGAACTGCTCCGCGTTAAGCCGCAAGAGGGTAGGGGGGATGACCGGGTGCTGCAATGGATTCAGGAAAGGGGAGAAGTCAGCCCCAACGAACTGATGAACAAGTTTCGCAAGCGATTTCCCCGGGTTGCCAAAGCGGAGAAGTTTTTGGATGAACAGGTCCATCTTGGCAATGGACGTTGGCTTCCCTCCCGCAGTGGCCCCAAAGGGGGACGGCCCAAGCGGTTGTTTTGCTGGGGATCGTAAAACGCAAAACGCAAAACCTAGGTTGCAGCACGGGGGGAGTTTTGCGTTTCGCGTTTTGCGTTCCTTGGGCGGAAGGCTAACTATGTCAGGGTTCCGGTTGGTTCCGCCCCACCATCGCCTCCTCGCCCAAGGCGGGGAAGAACCTATGTTGGATGGAACGCCCCCTGGGCAATCGCAACCCTTAGCAAACGGAGTGCAAGAGCAATGGCCACCATGACCCGTCGCGGATCGAAACGCTGGCAGATTCAGTTTCAGGACCTGCAAGGCCGACGGCGAAGCATCACCCTGCGCTGCGCCTACGATGCGGCCCGCGACTTCAAGGCCCGCCTGGAAAAGCTGCTGGAACACCGCCGCGTGGGATCGGCCCTGCCGCCCGCGTTGGCCCAGTGGGCCGCCGCCCTGGATGTGACGGTGCGGCAAAAGCTGGCCGCCCTGGACCTGGTGCCAGCCCCCGAGAACACAAGCCAAGGCATGACCCTCGGCCAGTGGCTCAAGCGGTGGTTTGCCAGCCGCAGTGATCTTCGCGGCTCCACACTTACCGCCTACGGCCACACCCGGCGGGACCTGCTACGGTTCTTTGGCCCGGACCGCCCGCTGGGCTCGATCACCCGCGGCGATGCCCAGGACTTCCACCGCTGGCTCAAGACCTGCCCACGTGGGCGAAGAAAAAAGCCGCTGGCCGAGGCCACGGCCAACCGCCGCCTGGGGGCTGCCCGCACCATCTTCCACGCCGCCGTGGACCACGAACTGATCCCCCGTAACCCCTTTGCCGGGATTGCGGCCACCGTGCGGGGCAACCCGAAGCGGATGCGGTTCATTGACCGGGAAACGATCCAGCGGGTGATCGACGCTTGCCCGGATGCCCAGTGGCGGCTGTTGGTGGCTCTGGCCCGCTACGGGGGCCTGCGCATCCCCAGCGAAGCCGTGGTGCTTACCCGGCAGGACGTGGACCTGGAAAGGGGCATCTTGCGCGTAAAAGCTCCCAAGACCGAACACCACCCCCGGCATAAAGAACGGATGGTTCCGCTGTTCCCCGAGCTGCGCCCCTTTGTGCTGGACGTGCTGGAAGCAATGCCCCCTGGGGAAACGCACCTGGTGTGGCGCTACAAGCACCTGGCCGAGGACTACGAACAAGAGGGCTTCCACACGGCCAACCTGCGCACCCAGTTTGCCAAGATCATCCGCCGGGCCGGAGTGGAGCCCTGGCCTAAGCTGTGGCAGAACCTACGCAGCAGCCGCGAAACCGAACTGGCCGAACACTTCCCCGCCCACGTGGTCTGCTACTGGATCGGCAACTCCGAACCCGTGGCCCGCGAGCACTATCTGCAAATCCACGACGAACACTTCCACCGGGCCGCCCAGCAACCCACCGGCCCCCTGTCACCTGGCAGCGCGGCCCCTTTGCGCTGCTGTGGCGCTGCTGAAGGGCCAGGAATTGGGCAGAATCGGGCGGAAGTGGCCCAAGATGCTGGTGGTCCTATGTCTGCTCTGTTCCACGACTTGCCGCAACCTTCGCAATCACAAGGACTTACGGGATGGGCGCTACAGGACTCGAACCTGTGACCTCCACCATGTCAAGGTGGCGCTCTAACCAAACTGAGCTAAGCGCCCAGGGGAGGGCAAGACCACGCTCCCACACTACTTAACCATATCGGTTGTTTTCCCCCTGGACAAGAGGACCGGCGGACCGGCGGTCGGGGTGCGGGGGGGCAGGACAGCTGTTGCGTGCTGGGGCGGGGGCCTTCGCCCTGGGGTTCAATTTTGTTATCAGCCCGTTGAAAAACGCAAGTTTGGGAGGGCGAGGCTCCTGCCGAGCCGCTTTTTTTCAGAAAAAGAAAATACGTCTAGTCCTGTGACGCGATTCCGTATCGAGGAACATCCTTCAACGGGCTGTTATGGGGAAGTTTGGGGGGAAGCCTCTTCCTCCGGGCCGTCTTGCTCCCACCAGCCGGGGCCGTTGAACGCATCCAGCAGCCGACGCCCCTTGTAAATGTACCACGCCTCGTCCGGGCCCAGGCTGCGGGTGCGCCGCGTGGCAGGGAACCAGAGCAACTGCCGCCCGTCCCACACGGCCGTGCCCAGCTGGCCGCTTCGCCGGGCCACGGCCACGGCCACCGGCTGCCCGTAAAACGAGCCCAGCTTCACCACCTGCACGTCGGCCAGCCCCTGCTCAAGGAGCTGCTGTTGGGCCAGTTGGGCTTGCTCCCATTGCTCGGCGGAGAACTGTTCCCGGGGGGTTTCGCTCATGGAGGCGTCTTCCACGCTCCAGCCGGCGTAGGCGGCATAGATGTCCCGGGGAGGCAAGTCGTGCAGATCGACGAAAAAACTGTGCACCACCGGACCGGCCATGCCCACCCCGGTGAACTCCCGGCTGGGCAGCTCGTACTGGTACTCGAACAGGTAGCAGGGCTGGGGTTCGTGGAATCCGGGCCAGAACAGTTTGCGTTGATCCAGCAATCGGAGTTTTCCGGGGGCCATGCCCACCTGGTGGGGATCGGCCAGGTGTTCGGCCAGATGGGCTTCGGCCAGGGCCACGGGGGAGTTCAGCTCCGGGGGGATGCGTTGGGCCTGGCCCAGCTCTTTCAGATACGCCGCGGCCCGGCGGCGCGTGCCCGGGTGCTGCAACAGGCGGCCCAGGGCCTGGAAACCATCTTCCTGGCCCAATCGGGCCAGGGCGGCTGCCGCCTCCGCCTGCACCCGGCGGTGGCTCAGCTCCAGGGCACGGCGTAGCAGGGGCAGGGCTTCTTCGGCCTGGGCCAGGGCCAGCGCGTCGGTGAGCGACACCACCAGCGGCACGCATTCATCCAGCAGGCGCTTCAGTTCCCCGGCGTCCCGAGCGTACTTTTGGGGGGAGGTTTCCAGGTCCTCCAGGTGGTTGACCAAGCCGCGGTAAAGCGCCACCAGGGCCGAAAGCCGCTTGCGGCCTGGGTGCTGTTGCACGATCCCCTGACGGGTGAAGAAGTTGGCCAGGTCCAGAATGCAGCCGGCCATGGCCCGCTGCCCCAGCAGGTCCAGCAGCCGGGGGAACAGTTCCTGGTGGGCGGTGCCTGGGCGGTGTAAGAACAGGGGCATGAAGGCCAGATCGCAGGCCCGCGGTTCCTCCGGTCCGCGACTGCTTACCAGCTCGGCAAACGCCCGCAAGGCGGCCGGGGCCGGATCGGTGGCCAGCAGGGCCAGGGTCCAATGGGCCGGTCCGCGGCGCTGCTGGAGCAGCTCGTAGAGCAACCGGAACTGTTCGATCTCCTCCCGGCTCCAGCTTCGCACCCGCTGCTGGTGCAGCGCCTGCATCCGCTGACGCACCAGGGTTTGCAAAAACGCATCCAGCACGCGCTGCTGGGAAGGGGAAAGCGGCTCTTGGACCAGCCGCAACTGCCCCACCAGATCGCGGATCACGGGGGTCAGCTCTTGTTCTTCGGCGGCGGCGGCCAACGACTGGGCCAGGGCGGAAGGGTCGCCCAAGGGCCGATCCGCCTGGTCGGCATCAGGCTGCAACAACCGCCGCAGCTGGGGAAGAAGTTCGTGCATGGTGCCTGGTCCGGAAAAACGGCTGCCTGCCGGCAAGGCATTGCTTCCTGGTGTTGGTTATAGTGCACCGCCGGGGCGCTGCACCAGTGGGGCACAAGCTGTCCCTCTGGGATGGCGGCTGTGATTTCCGGCCTGTGGGGGTTGCGGCGGCCGAGCGGATCGGGGGCCGAAATCCGGCGGGATACCAAGAAGTGGCCAAACTCGCCTTGACCGCCGGAGGCAAAAGTTGCTCCAATTTGCGCGCACTGTCAGCAGTGCCGAAGTTGCTCTTTGCAGCGGCATACCGCACGGACGGACGGCAGTGTGGCTTGCAGGTCGCCGGTACCCGGCCTGGCGAGCCCTGGTTCGCAAGAGGTACCACCCTGCAGCGTAGGAGACGGATCGATGGCAGCTACCTCGCGCCGCACAAGCAAGAGCACCTCCACCCGCAGCACCAAGACCAAGGGCGGCTCGACCAGGGCCAAGAGCACCCGCAGCACCAAGACCCGAAGCAGCTCCACCAAGGCCAAGAGCACTACCAAGGGCAAATCCGCCGCCCGTAGTACCAAGGCTAAAGCCTCCAGCACCAAGGCCAAGAGCACGGCCAAGCGGAGCACCAAGACCCGGAGCTCTTCGGCCAAAAGTAAGGCCAGCAGCACCCGCAAAAAAGCCACCCGCAGCACCAAGACCAAGACCAGCTCGGCCAAGGGAAAGACCACCCGGGCCAAGAAGACCAAGTAGGCCACTGCGGGTAGCGGAATGCCCAAGCAAGAGAGTCCGGCCGGCCCTTTCGGGTCGGCCTGGCTTTTGGGTTGCTGTCTGGGAGTGCCCCTGGGGTCTCCTCGCAGCCCGTTGAAGAATGTTCCTCGATGCGGAATCGCGTCACAGGACTAGCCGTATTTTCTGAAAAAACGGCTCGGCCGTGACCTCGCCCTCCCAAACTTGCGATTTCAACAGGCTGCTAAACTGCCCTGCCCTCCCAAAGCAACGCCAATTTGTGTAGAACAACCAGGTCGTCAGACCCCCGGCTACAAGAGTGCGACGCCTGCGGCGTCGGTCCTCCCGCTGCTAGCTGGCTAAACACGTACTGACGCTCCCGGCTCGCCGTTTGCAAGAATTAGCGTTTGTTCTTGCTTCGGAGCGGAAGCTCCGGCGCAAGGCGCAGGCCGCAAGCCGTTCTCCCCGCACTAACGTGCGGGGCTCCTTCAAGACTCAAGACCCACGACCTCCCCACACTCACGTGCGCACGCTCCGAATCCCTCCAAGCCCCCGCGCCTCCACGCCTCTAAGCCCTCCGCCGACTGAAGTCGGCGGCTCGCCGTTCAACCGCCGGCTCACGCCGGCGGCTCGCCGTTTGCAAGAATTCGCGTTTATTCTCACCCGGTGTGGAAGCTCCGGCGCAACAGCGCATGGCGCAAGACGCAAGCCGGTGCTTGCCGCCTCCCCGCACTGACGTGCGCACGCGGCTGGCCGGTGCGAGAATGAGCGTCCATTGGCACCGAAACCGGCGAGCCGGGAGCGTAAGCTCCCGGAGGACGGCAGGGCCGCAGCCACTGGGAGCTTCCGCTCCGGTGCAAGAAAACAGATCACGGCGAGCCGGGAGCGTAAGCTCCCGGAGGACGGCAGGGCCGCCAGCCACTGGGAGCTTCCGCTCCGGTGCAAGAAAACAGATCACGGCGAGCCGGGAGCGTAAGCTCCCGGAGACGGCAGGGCCGCCAGCCACTGGGAGCTTCCGCTCCGGTGCAAGAATAGACGTTTCTTCTTGCAACCGGTGAGCCAGCGAGTTTGCTCCGCGAGTTGACACTCGCGGCTCGCCAAGGCAAGAACAAGCGTCAATCCATCCACGGCGAGCCGAAGAAGCAATTCGTTCTGTAAAGCACTTCTCCACAAACAAGCTCCTCCAGCACAAAATCCTTGGTAGCTCACCAAACACGTGCCAGGCTTTCTGCTCATGAACGCTTCGGGGGAACAACCGCTGCGGGTGGTGTTGACGGGGGCTTCCCGGGGGATCGGCCGGGCGCTGGCCCTGGAGCTGGCCCGAGCCAAGGCCCACGTGCTGCTCAACGCCCGGGGGGCCGAGGCCCTGGAACAGGTGGCCCAGCAGGTAGAAGCCGCCGGCGGCTGCGCGCTGGTGGTCGCGGGTGATCTGACCCACGAGCCCACGCGGCAGGCCATCTTTGGCCAGGTAGAGCAGCACTGGGGGGCGCTGGATGTGCTGATCAACAACGCAGGCGTGGGGGCTTTGGGGCCGTTTTTGGAGGCCAACCCGCAACGACTGCGGCAGGTGATGGAACTGAACCTGTTCGCCGCCGCAGAGATGATCCGCCTGGGCGTTGCCTACCTGGAGCTGGGCCGCGATCCGGCGGTGGTCAACATCGGCTCGATTCTCTCTTACGTGCCGCTGCCCATGATGCCCGAATACACGGCCAGCAAGTTTGCCTTGCGGGGCTTGAGCGAAGCGGTGCGGCCGGAGCTGGTCGAACGGGGAATTCACCTGCTGGTGGTGCATCCGGCCACGACCGACACGGAGTTTTTCGACTCGGTGCTGGAGCAACGCCGCGACACGCCTTGGCGCAGCCGGCGGCCTGTGAGCCCCGAAGCAGTGGCCCGACGTACCCTCCGCGCACTGAAAAAACGCAAAAAAGAGCTGTTCCCCGACGCCGGCAGTTGGTGCCTGTACCGCGTGGCACGCTGGCTGCCGGGGGGAGTGCGGTGGATGCTTTCTCGCAGGTATTAAACCAAACCGCGCCTCAAGCGGCATGTGGCCGCACTCGAAAAAAAATCGGGGGCTCTGGGCGTTCTACGACCAACGGCCGTGACGGCCTGGGGGCGTGGAGGCTTGGGGGCTTGGGGGTGTGGGGGCTTGAGGGCTTGAAGAGCCCCGCACGTCAGTGCGGTACGTGTTTAGCGTGCTAGCAGCCGGAGGACCGACGCCGTAGGCGTCGCAGCTTCCTAGCCGGGGGTCGTCAGACCCCCGGGAGACGGCGTTTTTCCTTGTCCTTGAGCATCCCGAAGGGATGCCAGATGGAGGAGCGGTCCCTTGGTTTCTGGCACCCCTGCCGGGGTGCGGGGTGGGGTAATGGCCGTCGCTTTCCGGTGGTCTCCGCTGCGCTCCGACCACCGGCTACTGGGCTGGCAAGCCTTCGGCTTGCTTTTCAGCCCGTTGAAAAACGCAAGTTTGGGAGGGCGAGGCTCCTGCCGAGCCGCTTTTTTTCAGAAAATACGTCTAGTCCTGTGACGCGATTCCGTATCGAGGAACATTCTTCAACGGGCTGTTTTGATCTGGGAATGCTCCGTCTTGTGCTGGCACGCTAAACACGTACGAAGTCGGCGGCTCGCCATTTGCAAGAAAAAACGCTTATTCTCTCCTAGCACGGAAGCGCCAAACCAAGTGCTGTGCTAGCTGGCTAAACACGTACTACCGCAGCAAAGCCGCTTGGGGAATTGTCCCAAGGGAGCGAGACGACTCTGGCCTTTGTGGATTGGCCCGGCTCGGGAGAAAGTGCCGCAATAAAAACAGCTTCCCCTGAAAAAAGTCCGATCCCCATCCGAGGAAGCTCTTCTGGCGGCCCTGGGGCACTAAAAGCTCTTGCCGTAACCTGCTTCCAAAAAAAGACCTTACGAAAAATAGCCAAAAAAGCGTTTTTCTTTTGCGCGTTTGCTTCCCAGGGGTCATTTCCACATTAGGAGAAGGGGGTGTGTTATCAGTTTGGGCTGGGCACAGCAGGAATACAGGGCTGGGAGGGTCGGGGCGGGGATTTTTTTCCTCCCTGTGGGGCGAAAGCACCCTGGGACCGATTTCTTGCCGGTTTCCGGGGTGTGTTTTTCGATCCGGTCGCAGGGATGCACCTCCCGACATCCGCTCGGCCGGACGGGCAAGCTCCAACCAAGGCAAGCGCTACTCCAGCAGACTCCGCCGCAGCACTTCTCCGGCCCGGTCGAAGCTCTCCTGCCAGTGGATCTCCGGCTCTCCCCGTTTCAGGCAGTCCCGCAGCTTCTCCAGCGTGTTCAGGGCCATGTGCGGGCACTTGTTGCATGCGCAGGTGATGCCCGGCACGGGATGGTAGCGGTGTTGCGGGTATTGCCGCTGAAGCTGCCAGAGCATGTTGGCCTCGGTGGCCACCAGCAGGTCGTGCGGCTCCTTGAGCGTCCCTACGAACCGCAACATCCCCTGCGTGCCCCCCACGTAGTCGCTGTGCTCGCGGATGTTGGCCGGGCATTCCGGGTGGGCGATCGTCAGCGCTTGCAGGTAGCGGCGCTTGAGCTGTAGCAGGTCCTGCACCGAAAACACCTCGTGCACCATGCAGGTCCCCGGCCACAGGATCATCTTCCGCCCGGTCACCTCCTCCAGGTAGGAGCCCAGGTGCCGGTCGGGAACAAAAAGGATCTCATACTCCTCCGGCACCCGGCGGATGATCTGCTCGGCGTTGCCGGAAGTGACCACCCAGTCCGAAAGCGCCTTGACGGCCGCGGAGCTGTTGATGTAGGTCACCGTCTGGAACCGGCGGCCCTGCTCCCGGAGTTGTTGCTGGAACTGGGCCAGCTTGTCGGCCGGGCAACTGTCGGCCAGGGAGCATCCGGCCCGCAGGTCCGGCAGCAGCACCCGCTTGTCGGGGTTGAGTATCTTGGCCGTCTCGGCCATGAAGTGCACGCCGCAGAAGACGATGGTGGAGGTGTCCACCCGCGTGGCCGCTCGGGCCAGCTGGAGCGAGTCCCCGGTGAAGTCGGCCAGCTCCTGGATTTCCCCGTCCTGGTAGTAGTGGGCCAGAATGGTGGCGTCCTCCCGGCGACGGAGCTGGTCGATCTCCTGGCACAGTTGCTCGTGATCGACCCAGTGTCCCGCCGGGGAACCGGTGGACTGAAGATGAACAAAGCCGGAAAGCAGCATCGGTCGTTCCTCCACGCCTGGAACCCGGCTCCGCAGGAGCACGGGAACTATTCCTGCTTGAATTATAGGCATCTTCGGGGAGGGCACCAGCTTGCTAACTGGGGCCGTCGGCTGAAGGGTTGGCGCAATCCAGGCAAGCCGGTCAAGAGCAAAGGGGGCAATGCCTGCTTTGCGGTGCTTTCCCCGTGCGATTTGGCGACGCAATACCAGGGCTTCCCTCCCGCGGAACTGTTCCTTTAACTTGCTTGCACCAGCGGAGCCAGAATGTGCCGGCGCAGCTGGTTTACCTCCAC
Organism: Planctomycetota bacterium; assembly: GCA_026982835.1. Classification (GTDB taxonomy): domain Bacteria; phylum Planctomycetota; class Planctomycetia; order Pirellulales; family S012-138; genus S012-138. The sequence goes on from JALSGI010000595.1 coordinate 13,137, forward strand.
CCGCCAGTTAGGAATCTTCCGATTCTTTCGATGGATCGGCTTGCCTGGCCAGTCCTGCACGGTAACCAGCACAAACTCCGGCGAGGGAAGATTCAAGGAACCCACTCGCATCAGGTACCGCTTGAGACTGCCGCGGTTCTTGCCGGATTTGGCTTCGAAGTAGAAGGATCGGTGGGGCAAAAGCAGCAAGAAATCAATTTCGATCCGTTTGCACGTCCCCCCCGAAACCACGAGATTCCGCTCTGCCACGAACTGGCCGCGCAGCTTGCTCTGTTCCAGGAAGCGAACCACCACTTGTTCCAAGTAATACTCGAACCACTTGCCGGAAAAGAACGAGCGGACCGGAGTGAACATCAACTCCTGGCAAAGCGCCTGGAGCGAGTCGGCCCGGTCGCAGCGCTGGGGGGCCAACTGGTGGAGCAATTGGTGGCCTAGAGGATAGAAGGAGTCTTCCTGCTTCGGCCCCAGGCGAGGAAAAGGTTGCCGGGCGCAGAGCACCCTGCGGGAGTTTTCGTCCTCGACCCACATCTGATTCCAATCGGACCGGTCCTTGCTGCGAGCACGCCCCACCACTCGGACGTCGTTCCGCAACCACTGGATCAGCCCCTGGTACTCCGCTCGACACTCACCCAGCAGCCAGGCTATCTTGATAAGGGTTTCTTCCACTTCCGGCGGATATTCCCGCTGGATTTCCACCTGCCCCAGGTGGTGGGGGATCAACTGCTCGATCCAGCAGGGACGGTTCGGACGGTTCATCG
>JALSGI010000596.1 GCA_026982835.1 Planctomycetota bacterium
GTTTTTTCTTGCCCATCTCGGCTCCTTGCATCTCGGGCCAGGTGGGGAGTTTGTTTTGCTGCTTTCATCATAAGCTCCCGCGGCTGGTTCGCCAACGGGGGTGTTGAACCGGGCAGGTTCTTCCCCTGGGACAGGGGGGGCCGGCGAGTTCAACTTTCCTGGGAGGCCGCGGGCGCATCCCCGCGGAAGGAAGGCGTTTCCCCGGCCGGGGGAGAGGGAGGCACATGGGGGCGGCGAGCCACCGGGGCGGGGGTATGCCTCTGCTGCTGAGGCCGGGAAGGTTCGGCTTCGTCTCCGGCAGGGACCATCGGCGGCGGGGCGGGGATGCTTCCCGGTCCCTGGGCGGCCAGCCGCTGCACCAGCGGCTGCAACTCGGCCGGGGTGGGCTCAGGAGGCATTTGCTCTTGGAGCAGGCGGACCGTGGCTTGCAAGTGCTCCAGGTAGGGCTGGGCCTGCATCCAGCGGGCAAGCACCTCCTGGGCCTGTTCCCGTTGGCCGGTGTTCAGGTAGAACAGGGCCAGCGGCTGCAAGCACAGGGGGCTGGTGCAACCGGCCCGGTAGGTGGTTTCCAGGTAGGCCTGGGCGGCAAGCCAGTTTTGCTGCATGGCCAGATGGGCACCGCGGATGGCGCTTTTGAGCACCGCCGGGTCGTGCCCCCAGTGTGGCGGGATGGTTTGCACTTTTTGCAACGCCCGCTCCTTCTGGCCGGCGCGGAGCATCAGCTCCAGCATGGTCCACCACATCAGGGGCGTGGCTCCCGGCATGCCGCAAGCCTGCACCAAGGCCGTGATCGCTTCGTCCATCTGCCCGGCCAGGGCAAGCGTCATTCCTTGGCAATGCAGGGCGAACTCGGTGACGTTGGCCAGGTGCCACACTTGCGGGTTCACCTGCCCGGCCGAGGCGGCCATCTGGAAACAGCGGGCGGCCATCTGCAGCCGTCCCTGGGCTTGCAGCACCCCGCCGGCGGCGCAGAGCAACTGGGCGTCGCGGGGAAACTCGTCCAGCCCTCGCATCACCACGGCCAGCTGGTCGTCCCACGTTTCCGGCTCCTGGGCGGCCACCACGCCCAGGTACGCCTCCAGGCGGTCGGTGGAACCCTCGGGAGCCAGCTGGAGTGCTTGCTGGTAGCTTTGGCGGGCCTGCTGACGTTGCCCGGCCAGCAGTTGCAGATCGCCCAGGGTGTTCAGCAGCCGGGGGATGCGCCACGGGGGGGCCTCGGGCAGTTCCAGCCGCAGCAGCTCCAGTTGCAACAGGGCCTGCTGCTTGCGGTAAGCGGCATCACCAAGTGCAGGATGGATCAGCACCAAGGGGGCCAGGGCCAGCTCCATGTCCTGGGCGGCCATCGATTCCATCAGGGTCTCGCTCACCCGGCCGGTGAACCGCAGTTGCTGCTCCCGGGCCCAGAGGCGGACCTGGGCTGCGCGTTGGGGGTTCAGGTCGGGATGGATCGGCGGCTGCTGCATCCAGAGGAGGTAGCCGCACTCGGGCCGGGCCTGCTGCTGGAGAAAGTGGCCCAGGGCGTCTCGACTTGCCTCGCTGAGCATCTCCCCGGCTTGCAGACAAAGCACCCATTCCCCCTGGGCGGCTTGCAGCCCCTGGTTCCAGGCGTCGGCGAAGCTTTGCTGCCAGGGGTGCCGGAGGCACTCTACGCCCTCGGCGTGCGGCCCCTGGGTGGCTTCGGCGGCCAGGTGGGTTTGCACCACGAGGATGGAATCGGCCACGTGCCGCAGGCTTTCCAGGGTGAGGCGCAGCGGCTGCTGCGGGTGCCAGTGAAGCACCACGGCCGAGAGCTTTTTTTGCGGGCGTTGCATGGCGGGGAGCCCTTTGCAAGTCGGGGAGCAGGCAGCCCCTTGCGGAGGCCGGAGGAGAAGAGTTCCTGTTACCGTTTCGGCCTGGGGGGCGGGCGGCTGTAAAAAAAGCCAAGCGGGAGAGGATTCCGGGGAAGTACGGGCCGTACCGGTGGGGAGAAGTTGCAGCGGGCCCGGGGTGCCGGATGTGCAGGTTCTAGGGGAGCCGGCGGTTGTGCGGG
>JALSGI010000597.1 GCA_026982835.1 Planctomycetota bacterium
ATGCGGCCGGAGTTGACTTGCTCGGCGGCATAGCGTCCCGTGGAGCGGGCCACGCGGGGGCGGGGCCTGCGGGTGCGGGCGGTGCGGCCGGCCGGGGCGGTCAGGCGGGGGGCACTGTCCGGCGGGCGGTCGGCCTGGGGTGTGCCCAAGTCCACCTCGGGCGGTTTGAAGGGTGGGATTTCCTCTCCGTTTTGCTGCGGGGATTCTCGCTCTTTTTGGCGTTGGAGTTTGCTCCGGCAGCGGCGCAGCGCGGACTCGTAGTCGGCCAGCAGGATTTCCATCTGCGTGAGCTGCTCGCCCAGGAGGAAGTTTTCCCGTTGCAGTTCGCGCAGCGCCACGTGCTGATTCCGGCAGCCGGCCAGTGCCAGCAGGATGGCCGTGGCCAGAGAAGCGATCTTCGGGGCCAGGTGGTTCATGGTGTGGCAATTCCGCGTGGGCAAACGGCCCCCCTGAAGGCTGCCGCCCGGGGTGGGTATCGGTCCGGGGGGGCGGAAAACTTTGCGTTTTTTGCCCAAGCCGAACGCTATCGTTGGCAGCGGAGCGGGGATTCGGCGGAGGCACGTGGGCACCGGGTGTTTGGGCTCCTGAGCCGGCGGTGGCATTGCCTGCAGGCGGCAATCAGAATAACTGCAGAGGTTCTTTGTTCCTGCAAGCTCCCTGCCGAACACGCCATTTGGACCAAGGAGCTTCTATGACGCGCACCACACGCCGCAGTTGGCTGGCCGCGGTGGCGGCCCTGGGGGTGGGCACGCCGGTGTTTCAGCGGGCCTTGGCTGCTGCCGCACAGCAGAAGGAGAAACTCACCCCGGAGGACGTGGCCCAAGCCGAATGGGTGGCCGGAATCGAACTTTCCCCGGAGCGTCGTCGCCAGCTTCTGGGGAAGATCGAGCAGCTTCGCCGTCAGCAGCAACGCTTGCGGCAGATGGAGCTGGACAACGCCGAGGCGCCGATGCTGCACTTTCGCCCGCTGCGGCCTGAGCTGCCACCGCAACAAGCCGCTGGAACCACCCAGGTGCGGCCCGTGGAGCTTCATCCCCCGCAGCGGCCGGAAAGCGAAGAAGACCTGGCTTTTTTGCCCGTGGTGGAGCTGGCTGCGCTTTTGCGCAGTCGCCAGGTCAGCTCGGTGGAGCTAACGCAGTTGTTTCTCAAGCGGCTCAAGCGATACGACCCGGTGCTTCGCTGCGTGGTGACGCTGACCGAGGAGCTAGCCCTGCGGCAGGCTCGCCGGGCCGACCGCGAGCTGGACGCCGGGCAGTACCGCGGCCCGCTGCATGGTGTGCCCTGGGGGGCCAAGGATCTGCTGGCCGTGCCCGGTTATCCCACGACCTGGGGAGCCCCGCAGTTCAAAAGCCAGCAGCGTCCCGAGCGGGCCGCCGTTTATGAGCGTCTGGAGGCGGCCGGGGCCGTGCTGGTGGCCAAGCTGTCGCTGGGGGCGTTGGCGGCGGGGGATCGGTGGTTTGGCGGGCAGACGCGCAACCCTTGGAACCCGCAGGAAGGCTCCAGCGGCTCTTCGGCCGGTTCGGCTGCGGCGGTGGCCGCAGGGCTGGTGCCTTTTGCCATCGGCAGCGAAACCAACGGCAGCATCATCTCCCCCTGCCGCCGCTGCGGCACTACCGGCTTGCGGCCCAGCTATGGCCGCGTGAGCCGCTACGGAGCCATGACGCTGGCCTGGAGCATGGACAAGTTGGGCCCCATCGCACGCACGGCCCAGGACTGCGCGCTGGTGTTCGGGGCGATCCAGGGCCGCGACCCCCGGGACGAATCGACCGTCGCGCGTCCGTTTCGCTGGCCCCCTGCGCCGCGGGGCGAGCCGCTGCGGGTGGGCTACTTCGAGAAGGAGCAAACTGCCGGGGAGCAGCGGGTGCTAGAGATTCTGCGTCGCCGGGGCTATCGGTTGCGGCCTGTCCAGTTGCCTCAACCCATCCCGGCCGAAGCGCTGAATCTGATCCTGGAGGCAGAAGCGGCTTGTGCCTTTGATTTTTTGCTTCGTCGTGGCGACCTGGAGGGGCTCAACTAC
>JALSGI010000598.1 GCA_026982835.1 Planctomycetota bacterium
CGCCAGGTGGCGTGGCGTGTTTATTGTCTGCCTGATGGCGTGGAGCTTTGGGGGCCCCGGCAGCCCGGCCCCTGGACCCCGCAAGTGGAAATCCACCGCCAGGGGCGCGTGGCTCTGGTGCCGCTTCGGCCCGGTCGGGTGCGGCTGGGGTGGGACCAACTGGCCTGGCACCCTGGCCCGCCGCAGGAGAAACTGCCGGGGCTGAAGCTAGAGCCGCTGGAGCGTTCGCTGCGAGAACGCTTCAAGAACTGGCTCGACTGGGAAAAGGAAACCCCCGTGGCGGAACTGCCCCTGGGCGGGCTGGCCGCCACGCTGAAAAAAACCTTGCGGCTGCTCCGCCGCTGACCGGAAAACCTGGAACGGAATCCGCGCATCGACGATGACCCCTTGGCAAGAGGCCCTGGAGGTTTTTCTCATCGGCGGCTCGGCCACCGGGCGTTGCCCCGGCGGGGGCGAAGTGCAGTTGCAGGCCACGGCCCAGGCGCTGCGCGGGCGGGGGCTTGTTGTGCACGAGGAGCTGCTCCGGGGAGAGTGTTTTCCGCCTGGAGCAGTACTGCATCTTTTTGGCAGTCACCGGGAGTTTTTGCCGCTGGTGGAAAAGGCCCGGCGGCAAGGTGTGCCGGTGGTGCTTTCGCCGATTGCCTGGTTCGACGCGGCGGCCCGCTGGGCCGAGCCGGGGCCGTGGCTTCACCGCTTCCGGGGAGCCGCCGCGGTGTGGCTGCGGGCCCGAGGGGTGCGCTGGCCCCAGTGGCGAAGCCGGCTCTACGCCCAGGTGGACCACCTGCTGCCCAACTCCCAGGCCGAGGCGGGGCAGCTTGGACGCTTGTTCGATGTGCCGGCGGAGAAGATCACCGTGGTGCCCAACGGTTGCTGGCCCCGGTTCGCCCACGCCCCCTGGCTGGCCCGGCGGAGCACCCACCCGGTGCTGGCCCGGCGGCGCGGCTACGTTCTGTGCCCGGGACGTATCGAGCCGCGGAAGAACCAGTTGGGGCTGATCCGTGCCCTGCGCAACCCGCCGCGGGAGCTGGTGCTGCTGGGGGACGTGGTTCCCGGCTGCGAAGACTACCTGCACCAGTGCCGCCGCGAAGCCGGCCCGCAGGTAAGGTTCGTGCCGGCGGTGCGGCATGGCTCGGCCGACCAGATGGCCGCCTACGCCCATTGCAGTTGCGTGGTGCTGGCCAGTTGGTTCGAAACGCCCGGGCTGGTGGCCCTGGAGGCGGGAGCCTCCGGCGTGCCGCTGGTGCTGCCCCGGGCAGGAGCGGCCCCGGAGTACTTCGGCCCGCTGGCTCGCTACGTGGACCCGGGCGACCCGGCTGCCCTGGCCCGCGCCGTGAGTGATGCCTGCCACCAGGGGCGCAACCCCCGGCTGGCTCGCCTGGTGCAAGACCACTTTACCTGGCAGCACGCAGCGGCCGTAACGCTTGAGGTTTACCGGCGCGTGCTGGGGGCCAAGAGAGAAAAAACCACTGCGGAGAGCAACTAAGCGACGGCAGACGATGCGCTTTGTTCCCATTGAACACGGATACCCCGAGCCCCAGCCCCACTGGCGGCGCTACCGTATTCGGCAACGCCGGCGGTGGTATCGCTATGTGCGTCGGCGATGGCGGGTGCTGTTTGCCCTGCTGGATGCCGTGGGCTACGTGCTGTTTTTCCCTTGGTGGGTGCGTCGCCGGGGGGCGTTTGGGCAGTGCAGCCGCCAGGGGGCGAAGCTGCTGCTGGTGCAGTTGGATCGCACGGGGGATGCCATCTTGAGCACGGGGCTGGTGCGGGCGCTGAAGCAGCTGTTCCCCGCCGCCCGGCTGGACGTGCTCTGTGTGCCCTGGAATGCGGAGGTGTTCCAGGCCCAACCGGAGGTGGATCGGGTGTGGGTGATGCCCACCAGCCGCTTCGCCCGGGGGAGCCGTCGCGGCTGGTTGCGGGAAATCTGGCGCTGGGGGCGGCTGTTGCGGAGCCAGCGCTACACGCTAGGGATCGATCCCCGGGGCGAGGCCCCTCATGCCCTGCTGCTGTGGTTGGCCGGATGCCGGGTGCGGCTGGGATTCGGCTGCGGCGGGGGCGGTTTTTGGCTCACGCACCGGGCGCGGTTCCAGCCGGAAGAACACGAAATCCTCCGCCGCCGGGAGTTGCTGGCGGCCCTGGGAGCGGATGTAGCGGGACTGGAGCTGGCCCCCTGTTGGCCGGTCCGGCACAGCAGGAAGGCATCCCACGGGGAGCAAAGAGGGCACTCCTTGCGCGTGGTCTGCCACCTGGGAGCCGGCACCCCGGCCAAGCAGTGGCCCTGGGAATACTGGCAACAACTAGTGGCTTGGCTGTTGGAGGAGCAAGGGGCCGAGGTGCACCTGGTGGGCGGCTCCGAGGACCGGGAGCGGGCCTGGCAGTTGCAAAGGCAACTGGGGCATCCGGCCCGGCTGCACGACCACACCGGGCGGCTCTCCTGGCCGGAAGTGGCCGAGCTGCTGGCTGAGGCCGAGCTTTGCATCGGGGCCGATTCGGCCGTGGTGCACCTGGCCGCGGCGGTGGGTTGCCCGGTGGTGGCCCTTTTCAGCCGCACCAACCAGGCCCGGCTATGGCGTCCCTGGGGCCGGGGGGTGGTGCTTCAAGGGCAGGTGCCCTGCGGGCCATGCCACCGGGAAAGTTGTCCGGTGGCGGAACACCCTTGCATGCGTTGGCTCACTCCGGCGGTGGTGCGGGGGGTGGTGGAGGAGCAGTTAAAGGGACAGCAAGATACAAATATCTCAATTGTTTCTCCCAAAATTTTGTTGCATTCCACGCCCAGCAAGCCCTATAATGCAGCCGATACATAAAAGCGTGCTGATGTTTTTAACGATCCTCGCGTAACATCCTCACGCCTACCATCAATAGCCCATTGGAACGACCTCGGAGGCAACCGGCAGCACCGGGTTGCCGGTCCCCCCAAGCGAAGCCTACCCCAAGATGCAGCCTGTTATCGGAATCGGGCTGCTCCACGCCACTAGGGAGGGAACGAGCCGTGTTGACCATCTACAGCAACCGCCGCACTCGGGACTGCGAAGGGCACACGCGACGCGAGTTTTTGAAAGTGGGGGCCCTGGGAGCCAGCGGCTTGACGTTGGCCACGCTGCTGGAGGCGCGTGCCCGAGCCGCCGCCGAAGGCAAACCCACCAAGGACACTTCGGTGGTCTGGTTGTGGCTCAGCGGCGGGCCCACCCACATCGAAACCTTCGACCCCAAGATGACCGCCCCCAGCGAGTATCGCAGTGTAACCGGCGAGGTGCGTACCTCGCTGCCAGGGGTGACCATCGGTGGCACCTTCCCCAAGATGGCCCGCGTGGTCGATAAAATGGCCCTGGTCCGCTCTTTCGCCCACACCAACAGCGGACACGGCGGGGGGACGCACTTCGTGATGACCGGGTACGACAACCGCACCATCGACAACGGCGGACTGCCCACCCGGCCCTCGATGGGCTCGATCCTGGCCCGGGTGCGCGGCCCCAACCACCCGGTGACCGGCATGCCCACTTACGTGCGGCTCGGGGGGATTGGCTCGGATGGACCGGCGTTTCTGGGCGCGGCCTATGCCCCGTTTGATCCCAACGGGGAAGCACGGCGCAACATGACCCTCTCGCTGCCCGAAGAGCGACTGGCCCAGCGCCGAGCATTGCTCAAGGGCCTGGACAACATCAATCGCAAGGTGGACGCCAGCGGGCTGATGGAGGGCTTGAGCAAGTTCGAGCAGCAGGCCTTCAGCCTGGTGCTGGGCAACGCCCCCAAGGCGTTCGACCTGAGCAACGAAGACCCCCGGGTGGTGGAACGCTACGGCGGCCGCCGTTCCCGGCTGGGAATGCAGCTGCTGCAAGCCCGGCGATTGTGCGAAGCCGGTTGTGGCTTCGTGACCATCAACTACGGCGGCTGGGACATGCACAGCAGCATCGAGCGGGCCATGAAGGCCCGTAGTCCGCAGATGGACCACGCCGTGGCCGCGTTCATCGAGGATGTGTATCAGCGCGGCTTGCAGGAAAAGATCCTGCTGGTCATCACCGGCGAGTTCGGCCGCACGCCGCGGGTGAACCGCAACGCCGGCCGCGACCACTGGGCCCCCTTGAGCACGCTGGCCCTGGCCGGCGGCGGGCTGAAGATGGGCCAGGTGGTCGGCCAGTCGGCCCCCAAGGCCGATGTGCCCCACAGCAAGCCCATCCGCCCGCAAGACCTCATGGCCACCATCTTCCACGTGCTGGGGATCGACCTGCGGGTGCAGTTTGTGAACCAGACGGGCCGCCCGGTCTATATGATCGAGGAAGGCGAGCCGATCGCTGAGCTGGTTTAGAGTTCCACGGGCTTTGCAAGCTTGCAGCCTGCACCAAGGACTGCCACAGCCCAAACGAGCCGAGGCGACCTTCCCCCAGGGAGGTCGCCTCGGTGTTTTTGACCATAGGGGCCACCGTCCCGGAAAGCCAGAGCCGGGGGGCTTACAATTCCTCTTCCAGATCCGAAAGCGGCCCTCCGTCGGGACCCAGCAGGGCGTCGTCTTCGTCCTCTTCGCCCTCGTCCTCGAAGACCACCGGCACCAGCACCTTCCAGCCCTGGTCGCCCTCGTACATGAGGATCTGTTGCAGGCCGATGGTGCCGTCGGGGAACTGTTGCAGCTCGGTGGCCACATAGATGCCTTGCTCCTCGGGGAGCGACTCCAGTTGCACGATCTCGGTCACCACGCCTTTGAGGTCGGGGAACCCTTCTTCCTGCATGGCGGCGCGGAAGGCAGCCTCCAGGGTTTCGGCGGCTTCTTGCAGCACTTGCTCGTCGGAGGCCAGCTCGGGGTTGATCTGCCGGAGCATGATGCGGGCTTCGGCGTGGAAGTCCTTGCACGCCACGGCCTGGTCCAAGTCTTCCTGGCGGAACGCTTCTTCCAGCGCGTGCAGGGCTTCCTGGGCGGTTGCAAATTGGGTCTGACTCATCACCTACTCCTGAAACGGAAACCAGAGGGAGCTACCGCTCCCCGAAAAAACCTCCCCCATTGTAGAATCTGCCCGGGGGTTCCCCCAAGCCGATTTGAAAGTTTTGGCAAAAAAGTCCCCCCCTCCCTACCAGGGGAAAACGAACCAAGGCCGCCAGAATCGTAGCGGCAACGTACACTTGCAACAGAACCTGCCCCGGAGCTCGAAAGAGCCAGAAAAGCACGGCTTTGCCGCCCCGGGGGCCGGGAGGGCGGCGGTTTGAACCTTTTTCGGGCTTGCCGCGACCCAAGCTGGGGGTTGGCGTTGTTTGGGGTGCCCCGTTGCTTTACCATGCACGAGGCGATCTCCCCGCGTGGATTTGCCGCCTCCGGGAGAATCTGGGACAATGAGGAAAAGGCTGCCGCCGCCGTCCCCAACCCGGGATCGCCACTGCGGCGACGGTGGCGGAAGGGACGAGACCCCAGGGGCAGTGTCCTGACAGGAGTGTGCAGATGAGTTGGGCACATGATCCAAGCACCCGGCGAAGGCTTTTTGTGGGTGTCGGGCTGCTGGTGGTGTGGCTGGCCAGTTGGGTTCCTCACCAGGACACGGTGCAAGGCCAGAAACCGAAGTCCCGGCAAGGGGCGGTGGGCCAGAACCTGTTTCAGCCGGCCAGTCGCCGGCCGCGGCAGTGGATGCGGATTGCCCGGAATTTGCTGGAGGAGAAGCGGTACGCCGAGGCGATCGGCTTTTTGCAGCGCATCCTGGATCACCCGGACGACTTCTTCCAGGCCTCGCGGGGGGGGCCTACCTGGACCAGCTTCAAGCGGGAGGCCCAGGAGCTGATCGGCCGCTTACCCCCCGAGGGGCGGGAAGCCTATCGGCTTCAGTTCGAGGCCAGTGCCCGGCGGTTGTTGCGGCGGGGGCTGGAGCAAAACCGCATCGAGTTGCTGGAGGAGGCGTCGCGGCGGTATTTTCACACGCTATCGGGCTATCGGGCCACGTACTTGCTGGGCCGGTGGCACCTGAGCCGGGGGCAGACGCTGGCGGCCCTGGTGCAATTCCTGCGGCTGGAGCAGAGTCCGGCCCGGCAGCACTTCGAGCCGGACCTTTCCCTGCAACTGGCTGCCTGTTGGGCTCGCCTGGGCTACCGGGACCGGGCCACTGCGGCGTTGAAGCGGCTGGGCCAGGAGTATGAGCGGGTGAGCGTGTCGGCCGGGGGGGCTTCCGTGCCCCTGCCGCCTGCGCCGGAGGAGCTTCTGGCCCGACTCGTTCCAAAAGCCGCGGCTTACCCCGCCGGTGTGGAGCATCCGGAGCAGTGGCTGATGGTCCGCGGCAATCCGGCCCGCAGTGCCCAGGCCTCGGCTGGCTTGCCCGTCTCCGACGTGCGCTGGCGGATCCCCCTGACCACCGACCCGGAGCTGTTGGAAAAGCTCGATTATCCCACCTACCCCTCCCAGGAGAGGCCCTTGGTCCCCGCAGTGCAGCCGCTGGTGGTCAAGGACCAGGTGCTGGTGCGTACGGCCGAAGGGCTGGTGGCCGTGGACTTCCGCACCGGCAAGCGCATCTGGCAAGTGGCCGAGGAAACGGCCCAGGCGGTCCCCGGCCAAGAAGGACCCATGGAAGGCCTGATGGTGCTGCCCAATGGACTGGTGGTGGCACCTCGGGGTTCGGTGAGCCGGGCCGATCTGCTGCGGCGGCGGCTGATGCAGGACCTGAGTTACGGCACCCTCAGCAGCGACGGGCACAACGTCTATCTGGTGCAGAACCTGCCGCTGCCTGTGCTGCCCGGCTCGGCCACCACTCGCATCTTCCTGCCCAACGGACGGGTGGCCACACCTTCCCGATACAAACACAACGTGCTGCAAGCCCGCAGCCTGGCCCAGGAAGGAAAATTGATCTGGGAAGTCGGAGGCCCGGAAGGCCAGGATGCTCTGCCGTTGGCCGGCACGTTCTTCTTGGGAGCCCCGTTGCCTTTGGACGGCACGCTGTTCGTCATCGGCGAGCAGAAGGGAGAAATCCGCCTTTACGCCCTGGAAGCGACGACCGGCCGGCCGCTGTGGTCTCAACAGCTGGTGGTAGTGGAGCAAGACTTGAGCCTGGACGTGCTGCGTCGGATGGCGGGGGTTTCGCCCACCTATGCCGACGGGGTGCTCATCTGCCCCACGGCCGCAGGAGCCGTGGTGGCTTTGGACCTGCCCACGCGTTCGCTGCGCTGGGGGTTTGTCTATCAACGCACGAGCAACCTGCGGCGAGGTCCGTTCTTCCGCCCGTTTCCCACCCCCGGGCGCATGCGGGAAGGGGACCGCTGGCTGGAAGCCACCCCGGTGGTGGCCGGGGACCTGGTGCTGCTTACCCCTCCGGAGAGCAACGAGCTGGTGGCGTTGGATCTGCTTTCGGGTCAGCTGCGCTGGAAAGTCCCCCGCCAGGACGGCCTTTACATCGGCGGGGTGAGCCGGGAGAGCGTGCTGGTGGTGGGGGCCAAGTCCGCCCGGGTGCTTCAGTTGCGCGATGGCAAGTCCCTGCACCGGTTCTCCTATCCCGAGGGGCGCTTCCCCTCGGGGCGCGGCCTGTTGGAACAGAACCGCTACTTGCTCCCGCTCTCCGGCGGTCTGTTGCTCGTGTTGGACCTGTCCCAGGGAACCGTTCTGCAACAGCATGCCCTCCGGCACGGCCAGGAGTTGGGTAACCTGGTCTCGTACCGCGGGAGCCTCGTCTCGGTGGGTCCTGCCTTCGTGGATTGCTACTACCAGCGAGCCTGGCTGCAGCAATGGGTGCAGCGCCGCCTGCAGCAGGACGCCCAGGACGCCGCAGCCCTGGCCTGGAAGGGGGCCTTGCTGATCGACCAGGGAAAACTGGAACAGGCCCGCGAGCTGCTCTCCCGAGCCTATCGCCGCCAGGCAAGTCCCCTGGCCCGCCAGCTCCTGCTGGAAAGCAGCTTGAAGCTGCTGGAGCGGGACTACCACAAGTTCGCCTCCCTGACCGAAGACATCCGCCGCCTGATCGTCTTTCCCGAAGAACAGGTCCGCTTCCTGCTCACGCTGGCTTCGGCGTATGAGAACGTGGGCCAGTGGGAGAAGGCCTTCGACACCTACCATCGCCTGGCGCGGATGGGGCAAGGACTGGACGACCTGATCCCCACGGCCGACGGCACCCTGGTGCGCCAGCAGCGTTGGCTGGGCTGGCGACTGGCCGCCGTGTACCGGCAGGCTTCCCCGCAGCAGCGAACCGTGCTGGACAAGAAGATCCACGAGCAACTCCAGCAGTTCCTGGCCCAAGGCGATGTCAAAACCTTGAGTCGTTTCCTGACGCTTTATTCCTTCCACTCCACGGCCGACCAGGCCCGCGACGCGCTGCTGAAGTGGCTGCGGGACCAGGGGGCCTCCTTGCAACGGGAGCTGCTGCTGCGGCAGTTGGCTCGCTCGCAACAGCCGCAGGTGGCCGCCGGGGCTTTGCTGGAACTGGCCCGGCTGTTCGACCAGGCCGGACGTCCCCTGGAATGTGCCTGGCAGTTGCGGCAGTTGCTGACGCGGTACGCGGATGTGGAGCTGGAGGGCGGCAAGACGGTGGCCCAACTCTGCCAGCAGTTCTCCCTCAATCCTACGGCAGCCCGGGTGGCCCGCGGCAAACTCCTCCAGCCGGTAAGCTGGAAAAGTTCCGTGGGTACGGCTCGGCCCATGACCGAACGCTACTTCGCTATCTCCGTGCAGGTAGCTCCTGACACTTCACCGGGAATGGTGTTGCTGTTTGACCAGAATCGCCGCACGGTGATCGGGCTGGATGGCCTGGGACGCACGCTGTGGAAAGTCTCCCTGGCCACGCGATCCACCACCGGTTACGTCTCCTCCAACATCATTCGTGCCCGCGCCTACGGCAATCTGATCCTCTTCTCGATGGGATACCAGGTGTATGCCATCGACGGGATCACCGGCAACGGCCGCCTGTTGTGGAAGAAAGACTTGCGTTCCCAGGCCGAGGTCCGCCCCTTTGGCATCCGCACCCAGATGATCGGCACCCCCTGGGGAGAGCGGTTCCACTACGCCACGGACAACCTGGGTCGGCCGGTGGGCTTGCTGGGGCCGGTGCTGCCCGATCAGGTCCACATCCAGGTGGGCACGGAGCTGATGGCCCTGGAGCCTCTGACGGGCAAGGTGATCTGGAAGCGGGATCACATCGCCCCGGGAAGCGTGCTGCTGGGAGACGAACAAACCCTGGTGGTCATTCCGCCGGGAGGCGGATCGTCGCTATTGCTGGAGACGGCCACGGGCAAGCTGATCAAGCGGGTCCAACTGCCCCATCGCTTCCAGGGGATCGTGGCCGTGTGCGGCGCCCGGGTGGTGCGGTGGCAGTACCGCTCCGGCAAGATTCACTTGGAGATGTTCGACCCGCGGGAAGAAAAGACCTTGTGGCAGCGGGAAGTGCCCAACGGAACCAAGGCCGTGCAATTCGCCCCGGGGCTGCTGGCCCTGCTGTCCCCCAAGGGCGAGCTGCTGGTGCTCAAGCTGCCGGGGGGCGAGGCGTTGATCGAACAAAAAGTGGACCTGCTCTCTCCCTTGCTGGAACTGCATGCGGTGGTGCAGGGGGAGCAGATCCTGGTGGTGGCCAATTCCCGCACCCCGGCAAACGCCGAAATCGGCTACGTGAGTCCCATCCCCGGCGGTAGCCGATGCTTGCGGCTCCACGGCCACATCCATTGCTTCTCCCGCGACACCGGCCGGCACCTGTGGTCCACCCGCGTGCAGCATCAAGGGCTGATGCTGGACCAGCCGTGGGCCATGCCGGCCCTGGTGCTGGCCAGCCACATCTACCGGCGGCTGCAAGGGCGAGGGGCCACCTACCATGCCGTCAGCTGCATCGACCGCCGCACCGGAAAACTGATCTTCGAGCAGGAGTTCGACGGCTCGGTGAGCAGTTTCCGGGCTTTCGGGGATCCGGAAAGCGGACAGGTGACCATCACCGTCAGCCGCCGTATCACGCTTACGCCCCAACCCAAAGGGCAGGATGCCTCCGCCGACAAAAAAACCCCGGTGGTGGCGCCTCCGGCCAGGGACAAATAGTGCCGCAGCGGGTTTCCATGCCCGACTCGGCGGCGGCTCCTTTGCTGGACGTAGTAGGGCCTTTTTTCCCCGGCAAGGCGGCATGTTGAGGCTCACTCTCAGGTGACAGGAGGAGGTGGCATGAAAGCCTGCTCCCTGCTGGCCGTAACGGTGGCGTGGGTCTTTTGGGCCGGATTGCTCCCGGTCCAGGCGCAGCGGCAAATCCGCGTCACGCAGCGGCGGGAGATCGCCGGGGGGACAGTGCGGGCCGTGGGCCCAGGACGGATCACCTTGGCCGACGCCCAGGGAAACACCGTCATCTGTCGCGTGGGGACCAACGCCCGGCAAGGGCTGGCCTTGACCGGAGCGGTGATCGCCTTCGAGTCCAAAGTCCATGTCTCCGGCCGCATCCGGGTACAAGAGTTGAAGCCCGGCATGGTCGTTTCGCTCCAGGCCGTGCTGAGCAGCTCCGGCTCGCCCCGGGGCGAGGTGGCACGCTTGCGCTGGAAACCCAAGCTTACCCCCGGCGTGAAGCGGCTGGAACAAGTCGCCGGCACGCGGTTTTACCACTACGAAATCACCGCCGTGGTGGTGCGCCTCAGCGGTCGATCGCTTACGCTGCGGGTGCCGCGCAACCCGTGGTTCCGCAAGCGGCTGCTCAAGTTCCGCCTGGGGCGATCGGCCTATGTGGAGCTGGAAGCCAATGACCTGGCCCGCGTGCGGCCCGGGGACCGAGTGGTGCGGGCCTCGCTGCTGCACTTTGACACCGGAGACTGGGTCGTGGAGTCGATCCGGATCCAGCTGGCTCCCCAGGACGAAGATTCCCCATCAGGACGCACCCGGACCGAGGATCGCTATGCCCGCTACTCCGATGCTCCGGCCAGGCCACGCGACGTCCGTTCGGCTCACTTCCTGCTTCATACCGACATCTCCCAGCGCCAGGCCCACATCCTGCTGGACAAGCTGGAAACGATGTACGGCTTGCTGGTCAAGTACTTCGGCCGCCGCCCCCGGCAGCCAATCCGCTGCTTTGTGGTCCGCCAACTGTCGCAGTGGCCCGCGGACGCCTTCCCTCCGGAAGCCAGGCTAAAGATCGCCCGCGGCGAAGGGCTGACCATCCACCGGCGGCTGGGCGACCAGGTGCAGGCGGTCGTCTATTCCTGCGACAAGCACTCCGTGGTGCAACACGAAGCCGTACACGCCTTCTGCGCGCTGGCCTTCGGCTCCACCGGACCTACCTGGTACGCCGAAGGGATCGCCGAGCTGGGCAGCTACTGGAAACCCAACCAACGGGCCGTCGATGTCCCCCCGATAGTGATCACCTACCTGAAAACCAGCCGCCCCAAGACGCTGGCCGAGATCGTCGCCCCAGGCCAGATCACCGGCGACTCCTGGCAAGCCTACGCTTGGCGTTGGGCCCTGTGCCACCTGTTGATGAACAACCCGAACTACGCGCCGCGTTTTCGCGCCCTGGGCATCGGGCTGATGAGCGGCCGCCGGGGCGTAAGCTTCCAGAGCGTCTATGGTCCCGTGGCCCGGCAGATCGCCTTCGAGTACGACTTCTTCGTGCGGCACGTGGACAACGGGTTTCGGGCCGACTTGGCGGCTTGGGACTGGAAAACGCGTTTTCGCCCCTTGCGCAGCGGCAGCCGTCGCACCGTCACCGTCAAGGCCCAAGCCGGTTGGCAAGCCACAGGAGTGCTGGTGCAGGCAGGACAAACGTATCGCTACCAGGCTGCAGGCACCTGGCGGATCGACGCCCTGGAACCTCTCGACGCTGACGGACGCCCCGACGGCGCAGGGCGCCTGGTGGGCGTGCTGTTTGACCAGTACCGGCTTTCCGAGCCGTTCGAGCTGGGCCGGGAAGGCACCTGGACCGCTCCGGCCAGTGGGCAACTGTTCGTCCGCTGCCGTGATAGCTGGACAGCCCTGGGCGACAATTCCGGCCAGGTGGTGCTGACCATCCGCCGCGAGTAAGGGGAGGCGTTTTATCCCGAAGCGGCCTTGACCAGTCCGGGCAGCAACTCTTCCAGCACGTTGTCGTGCGGGTAAGGATGCCCGCGATGCTGCCGGAACGCCTCGGCGAAGTCCACGCCGATCTCCTCCCCCCGCCGGGCCGACCAGCGGCGCTGGCTCTCCAGGTACTCGTCCACCCCGTGCTGGGCGCGAAGCCACGCCCGCTGGCTCTCGTGGCAGGCCAGCATCCGCTGCTTGGTTTCAAAGGTCTCGGAGATATCCACGTAGAAATGGGGCACAACGGGATTGCCCCAGTGGTCGATCCCCTCCAGCGGGTCCACGTAGAACAGGTAAGGGATCTTCTCGGTCGGGGGGGCCGGGTCCCACTGCCGCGTGCTGTAGTTGGGACAACTGGCGTTGAAACACGCATCGCGCACCAGGTGGCTGGTGGCCTCGTGGTCGTCCATGTAATCGACCGGTGGGGCGGTGAACACCACATCGGGCCGGAACCGCCGCACCGCTTCGGTCACCCGGCGTTTGGCGTCGTTGTCGATGACGATGCTCAGGTCCCGGAACTCCAGGCAAGCGTACTGGGCGCCGATCAGCTCGGCCGAGCGCCGTGCCTCCTGGCGGCGGATGGCGGCGATGGCCTCCGGCCCCAGCTCCTGCGAGCCGCAATCCCCCGGCGTCATGGTGACGATGGTGATGGCGTGCCCCCGCTGGGCCAGCAGGGCCAGCGTACCGGCACACTGGAACTCCACGTCGTCGGGATGGGCATGGATGGCCAGAATCCGCAGCGGCTGGCTCATAATCTGCGCTCCTCCAGGCGGACCGGAACCTGTCGGCTCCGAGTACAGCAAAGCCGCCGCAGCCGGTCAAGTCTCCGCACCCCAAGGGGCGAGGGCATTTGCGCCGCCAACACCGCAGCGGTACAATGAGCAGACCCGCTTGCCCGTTCGGCTCATTGTTTTCCCGCACAGGAAGGAGCCCGCATGAACGCCGCTTACACCCCGCTGGTGCAAGAGATTCTGGCCGTGCCGCACCGGGAGTCGCTGGGGGCGGGCACGCCCACCCACCAGGCCCGAGGACTGCTGGAACGACTCGATCCGCAAACCCTGGCCCAGCCGCACCCGGTGGGCGATGCCTCGATGGCCTTGGCCTGCTGCTCGGCCCTGTGGCTTTACCACAACTACCTGGACCACTCGCACCGGCTCAGC
Source organism: Planctomycetota bacterium (assembly GCA_026982835.1). Taxonomy (GTDB): domain Bacteria; phylum Planctomycetota; class Planctomycetia; order Pirellulales; family S012-138; genus S012-138. The sequence continues at coordinate 13,120 of JALSGI010000598.1, forward strand.
CAGCAGATCGAGACGATCCACGGCAGCTTCTGGCACGGGATCATGCACCGCCGCGAGGGGGATTTCGGCAACGCCAAGTACTGGTTCCGCCGGGTGGGGGAGCATCCGATCTTTCCCGCCCTGGCCCAGGCCGCCCGCGAAGAAGCCCAACGCCACTGTACCGACGACCAGAGCGAATACCTGCTGCGGATTACCCACTGGGACCCCTTTGCCTGGATCGACCTGTGCCAGGCGGTGCTGGAAGGGGAGAGCACCAGCGAGAAACTCTGCCTGGCCATCCAGCGCCAGGAATGGCAACTGCTGTTCGACTACTGCTACAAGCAGGCGGTGGCATAACGGCCAACGGCGAGCCGCCGGCGTGGTACGTGTTTAGCGTGCCAGCACAAGACGAAGCGCCCCCCAGAGCAAAAGAGTGGATTTTTGTCCGGCGAGCCCTGGGCTTGGAGCCCGGGGAGCCCCGGACTTCAGTCCGGGGAGAGCCGAATATGTGCATTGCGTTATTTTTCTCCGCTGGCTGAAGGAGCGCGGCTCGCCATTTGCAAGAAAAAACGCTTATTCTCTCCTCGCAGGGAAGCGCCAAACCAAGGGATGTGCTAGCTGGCTAAACACGCACAGAGCGCAAGCTCCCGGACTAAAACAAACAACCGGCCCTGTTTGCAACTGTCT
>JALSGI010000599.1 GCA_026982835.1 Planctomycetota bacterium
ACGGCTGCCGTGCGGCCGGCCACCGGGTGCAACTGGGCGGCCAGTTGTACTCCGACGCCCTGGGGCCTCCCGGCTCGGGGGCCGAAACCTACGAGCAGATGGTCCGCCACAACGTGCAAACGATCGTCCAAGCCCTGGCCTGAAACGATGCTCAAACGCCCCGACTCCTCCCGGTCCCAACAGGCACCCGCGGGTCAAGCTGCCCCGGGACAGGAGTTTCCTGCGCCGGTGCTGGACGTGCACGATGTGACCGTGGCCTACCATCGCCGCACCGTGCTGTGGAACGTGGACTTTACGCTGCGGGAGCCGTCGCTTCTGGCCGTGGTGGGGCCTAACGGGGCGGGCAAGAGCACGCTGCTGAAGGCCGTGCTGGGGCTGGTGCCGCTGGCCTCGGGGAGCGTGCGGGCCTGGGGAAAGCCGCTTGCCCGCGTGCGCCGCCGCGTGGCCTATGTGCCGCAGCGGGAGAGCGTGGACTGGGATTTTCCGGTCACCGTGCGCGACGTGGTGCTCATGGGCACGTATGCCCAATTGGGCTGGTTCCGCCGCCCCGGCCGCCGCGAGCACCAACTGGCCCGGCAGTGCATGGAACAGTTGGGCATTGCCCACGTGGCCGACCGGCAGATCGGTCAGCTATCCGGCGGGCAGCAGCAGCGCACCTTTCTGGCCCGCGCCCTGGCCCAGCAGGCCGAAATGTACTTCATGGACGAGCCGCTGGCCGGGGTGGACGCAGCCACCGAGCGGGTGGTGTTCGACCTGTTCAAACAGCTCCGCTCCCAGGGCAAGACGGTCGTGGTGGTGCATCACGACCTGCGCTCCGTGCCCGAGCACTTCCAGCACGTGCTGCTGCTCAATACCCGCGTGGTGGCTTTCGGGGCGGTGGAAGAGGTCTTTACTGCCGAAAACTTGCAGCAGACCTACGGCGGGCGGCTCTCCGCCCTGGAACAAGTCACCGAAGCCCTGCGACGCACGGAAAAGACCCCCTAGCCATGTGGAGCTACAACACGCTGGTGGTGCTGGCCGGGGCGGCATCGCTGGGGCTGCTCTGCGCGCTGGTGGGCACATTCGCTGTGCTGCGACGCCAGGCATTGCTGGGCGATGCCTTGGCCCATGCCACGCTGCCCGGGCTGTGCCTGGCCTTTTTGTGGTTGGGCATCAAGCACCCGCTGGCCATGCCTGTTGGGGCGTTTGCCACCGGGTTGCTGGGCGTGGCGGCCGTGGTGGCCCTGCGGCACGGCGGGCGACTGCGCCCGGATGCCGCCCTGGGCGTGGTGCTGAGCGTTTTTTACGGGGCCGGCGTGGTGCTCAGCCGCGTGGTACAGAACCAGACCACCACCGGCAGCAAAGCCGGGCTGGAGCGTTTTCTGCTGGGCAGTGCCGCCGGCATGGTGGTGCAGGACGTGGTGCTCATCTCCCTGCTTGCCCTGGCCGTGGCGGTGGTGATCGGCCTGGGCTACCGGGCCTGGAAGGTGATGAGTTTCGATGCTTCGTTCGCCCTGGCCCTGGGACTGCCGGTTTCCTGGCTCGACGGGGTGCTGATGGCCCTGGTGGCACTGACCGTGGTGGCCGGGCTGCCCGCGGCCGGAGCGGTGATGGTGGCCGCGCTGCTGGTGCTGCCGGTGGTCTCGGCCCGGCTGTGGGTCCAGCGCCTGGAGACCCTGCTGGTGCTGGCCTGCTTGCTGGGCGTGGCGATGGGCAGTACGGGCGTGCTGCTCAGCGCGGCGGTGGAGCGGCTTCCCACCGGGCCAACCATTGTGCTGGTGGGCGGAGCGATATTCCTTGTTTCGCTTTTGGCCTCGCCGCAGCGGGGACTGGTGGTGCGGCTGCTGCGCCTGGCCCGCTTCCGCCGCCAGTTGGCGCTGTTTCAGCTTTTGCAAACCTTGAGCGAACTGCACCAGGAGCGATCTTCCGTACCCGTGGAAATCTCCCAACTGGCCGAACGCCTGGGCTGGCCTCCAGCACGCACGGCCGCCCGGGTGCTCCAGGCCCGCGTGCATCGCTGGGTCACGCAGCCCCA
>JALSGI010000600.1 GCA_026982835.1 Planctomycetota bacterium
GGCCATCCGCGGGCAGTTCGAGGAGCTGCTGATCGGCACCCTGATCGAGGAGGGGACCGACTCGCTGGAGAACGACCTGCTGCAAGAGCTGCTGGAGAACGTGGTGAGCCAGTGGCGGGCGGCCGAAGACCCCGGCGCCGTGCTGGTGCCCCCGCCCCGCAGCAAGCCTCTGCAAAGCGAAGAAGACCGCCTGGCGGCCGTGGAGCGGGGCCGCAAGCTCTACTACGACCCCAAAAAAGGCAACTGCGTGAAGTGCCACGGGGTGCACGGCCTGGGCGACGGGGGCGACGTGGGACACGACGACTGGAACAAGCAGAAGGCCGAAGACTGGAACAAAGTGCTCGCAGGCCAGATGAGCGAAGACCAGTTCTGGCGCCGCTGGCTGCTGCCGGTGCAGCAAATCCAGCCCCGAAACCTGCGGTTGAACATCTACCGCGGCGGCCGCCGCCCGGTGGACCTGTACCGCCGCATCGCCGCCGGGATCAAGGGCACGCCCATGCCGGCCCACACTGCCCTGAGCTCCGACGAGATCTGGGACCTGGTGGAGTACGTTCGCTGGCTGCCCTACGAGGACCTGAGCCAGTTCGCCCGGCCGCAGGAGAGTCACGGGCCGGGACGCCAACGCTTGTAAACACTCGCCCTTGGTTCTTCCCTTGCACGCGAACCAGCCTGTTTCGGTGCCAACACGCAGGAGAGTCAAGTCGTGGGACGCATTTGGAGCCTGTTTTTCCTGCTGGTGCCCATCCTGGGCACGATCGCCATCCTGGCCGCTCCGTACTACGACCACTGGCTGCCCAAGGACGTCTCGGCCGACGGCTACCAGGTGGACCACTTGTTCAACTTTATCTTGTGGATCACCGGGATCGTGTTCATCGGCACGGAGGTGGCCCTGTTCTGGTTCATGTGGAAATACGACGGGGAGCGGAACGACCAGCCGGCCAAGTACACCCACGGCAGCCATCACCTGGAGATCATCTGGACGCTGCTTCCGGCCGTGACCTTGTTGTTCATGGCCATCTACCAGATGAACGCCTGGGCCGAACACAAGATCAAAAAACCCAACGTGCCCCCCCTGGCCGAGGTGACGGCCCGGCAGTTCGAGTGGCGCATCCGCTATCCCGGCCCGGACGGCAAGTTCGACACGCCTGATGACATCTACGATGTGAACCTGCTGGTGGTGCCGGTGGACGAAGTGGTGCTGATCAACCTGCGCAGCATGGACGTGCTGCACAGCTTCTTTTTGCCCAACCTGCGGGTCAAACAAGACGCGTTGCCGGGCCGGGTGATCCCGGTCTGGTTTCGGGCTGTGGAGCAAGGGGACTACGATCTGGTCTGCGCGGAGCTATGCGGCTGGGGTCACTACAAGATGAAAGGCCGCCTCCGCGTCGTGTCCCGTGAGGAGTACGAGGCCCATCTCCAGAAACTCTATCGCGAGCAAGAGGCAACCCAATGAGTGCCACCGTTGCGGAACACGGCCACGTGGAGCGGGCTCCAAGCCCCGTGCTGGATTTCCTGCGCACCTATGTGTTTTCGCTGGATCACAAGGTCATTGGCATCCAGTTCCTGTTTTCCACGCTGTTCTGGCTGGTGATCGGCGGGCTGTTGGCCCTGGGCATCCGCTGGCAGCTGGCCTGGCCCTGGACCCCGCTGCCAGTGCTGGGCAAGTTGCTGTTTGCTTCCGAGGGCGGGCAGATGCCCCCGGAGTTCTACACCATGCTGTTTACCATGCACGCCTCGATCATGATCTTCTTTGTGGTGATTCCGATCCTGGCCGGGGCGTTTGGCAATTTTCTCATCCCGCTGATGATCGGCGCCGAGGACATGGCCTTCCCGGTGCTGAACATGCTCAGCTACTGGTTCATGTGGCCGGCGTTTATCGCCATGATCGCCAGTTTCTTCGTCGAAGGCGGAGCGGCCGCCGCCGGCTGGACCGCCTACCCGCCCCTGTCGGGTGTGCAAGCCGCCGCGCCGGCCAGTGGGCCCGGGCAGACGCTGTGGCTCTGGGGTGTGATCTTCGTCGGTATCAGCTCCATGCTCGGCTCGGTCAACTACATGACCACCATCATCCAGATGCGCGCCCCGGGCATGACGCTGTTCCGCATGCCCATGACCATCTGGGGCATGTTCATCACGGCCATCCTGCAGGCGTTCGCCCTGCCGGTGCTCACCGCCGCACTGTTCATGCTGCTGCTGGATCGCACCCTGGGCACCGGCTTTTTCCTCCCGGAGGGGGTGCTCATCAACAACGCCGAAGTGGGAGCCGGGGGCGGCCAGCCCCTGCTGTGGCAACACCTGTTCTGGTTCTATTCCCACCCGGCCGTGTACATCATGATCCTGCCGGCGATGGGCATGGTTTCGGACATCGTCTCCACCTTCGCCCGCAAGCCCCTGTTCGGATACAAGCCGATGGTGTTCGCCATTGCCGGGATTGCGGGCCTGGGGTTCATCGTCTGGGGGCACCACATGTTCATGTCGGGGATGAACCCCTACCTGGGCCTGACGTTCATGCTCTCCACGATCATGATCGCCCTGCCCAGCGCGGTGAAAACCTTCAACTGGCTGGCCACCATCTGGGGCGGCCGTATCCAGTTCACTGCGGCCATGTTGTTCGCCCTGGGCTTTGTGTCCATGTTCATCATCGGCGGGCTGTCTGGGATCTTTATGGCCGCCACGCCGGTGGACATCATGATCCACGACACCTACTACATCGTGGCCCACTTCCACTACGTGCTGTTCGGCGGCACGATGCTGGCCGTCTTCGGCGGGATCCACTACTGGTTTCCCAAGATGTTCGGCCGCATGATGAACGAGTTTTGGGGCAAGGTGCACTTTGTGCTCACGTTCATCTTCTTAAACGGCGTGTTCTATCCCATGCACCTGGTCGGCGCGGCCGGTTTCCCTCGCCGCCTGGCCGATCCCTACCACTACGAGGCCTTCGCCCACTTGCTGCCCATCAACCAGTTCATGAGCGTTTCGGCCATTTTGCTTGGCCTGAGCCAGTTGATCTTCTTTGCCAACTTGTTCTATAGCCTGTTCTGGGGTCCGCGGGTGGGACGCAACCCCTGGAAAGCCAACTCGCTGGAGTGGACGGCTCCCAGCCCGCCGGGGCACGGGAACTTCGACTTCCAGCCGATCGTCTATCGCGGCCCCTACGAGTACAGCTCCCCGGAGGTGGACGAGGACTACTACCCGCAGGTGCAGCCGCCCCCGGAAAAGAAAGAACAAGCCGCCCAGGAAGAACCGGCCTCCTAAGCACGTAACGGCTCCGCTCCCATGCCGAAGAATCCGTCCGCTGCCGGCTTCTCCCCCTGGCCGCACCGCCTGGCCCTGGCGGTGCTGGGGGGTACGGCTGCGCTGGTGTTCGTGGGCGGGCTGGTCACCACCTACAAGGCCGGGTTGGCCGTGCCCGACTGGCCCACCACCTTCGGCTACGGCATGTTCACCTATCCGCTCACCCGTTGGCTCTACGGCCCCTGGCAGGTGTTCATCGAGCACGGGCACCGGTTGCTGGGAGCTCTGGTAGGACTGCTGACGATCGCCTTGGCCGTATTGCTGCAGTGGAAAGACCCTCGCCGCTGGGTGCGCCGCCTGGGCTGGGTGGCCCTGGCCCTGGTGATCTTCCAGGGCACCTTGGGCGGGATGCGGGTGGTGCTGCGGCAGCAGACGCTGGCCCTGGTCCACGGTTGCACCGCCCCGGTGTTCTTCTCCCTCGTGGCCCTGCTGGCCGTGGTCACCGGACGCCGCTGGCTGCAAGCAGGCGAAGAGCCCGCTTGGCAAAACCTCTTGCCGTCCCTGGCCGTCCGGCTGGGCAGGTTGTTGCGGTGCGTGACGCTGCTGGCCGGGCTGGTTTACGTGCAGATCGTGCTGGGAGCCGTGTTGCGGCACTTCCCCGAGACGGCCTCCTGGCGGGCGTTCGTCCTGGTGCTGATGTTCCACCTGACGGTGGCCTTGCTGGTGCTGGGGCACGTGCTGGCCGGGGCGTGGCTGGCCCGGGGGCTGCCCCCCCGGGGCTGGCTGGCCCGCCCGGCCCTGTTGGCCGGGGGTTTGCTGCTGGTGCAATTGACCCTGGGCGTGTTCACCTGGGGGTTCAAGTACGCCTGGCCGGGGTTTTTAGGCCACACAGCCTGGGCGCAACGCTGGCTCAACGTGGCCTATAGCGGCCCGCAGGTGCTCACCACCACCGCCCATGTGCTTACCGGCTCGTTGATCCTGGCCACAAGCGTTGTGTGGCTGGCTCGCACGGTGCGGGTGCACGGCCTGGTGCGGGCCGGTGCCGCAGTGGCGGAACCCCAACCCGTGCGGAACACCGCCGCCTTGAAAACCACCCTGGTGCCGGTGGCCCTGGCCGCCGGAGGCTCGTTGCTGCTGGAGAATCCCTGATGCGCCAAGCCGTGCTGGCCGTTGCCTTGCCCTTGCGGCCCGTGGTGGCCCGAGCCGCCGACTGGCTGGCGTTGGGCAAGGTGCGCCTGCTGCTGTTGGTGTTGTTCGTGGTGGCCGTGGCGGCGGTGCTGGCCCCCGGCGGACCTCCCTCCTGGAGTGTGCTGGGGCTGACGCTGCTGGGCACCGCCCTGGTGGCCGGAAGCGCCAGTGCAGCCAACCAGTGCCTGGAAGTGCGGCAAGACGCCCTCATGCCCCGTACCGCTTCTCGCCCCCTGGTGCGTGGGACGCTCTCGCTGCCGGCCGTCTGGTGCGCAAGCCTGGTCAGCGTCACACTGGGCGTGGCCCTATTGGCCTGCGGGGTGGGCCGGATGGCCGCCGCCTTGGCCCTGGCCAGCTGGATCACCTATGTGGTCTGCTACACGCCGCTGAAACGTCACAGCCCGCTCAACACGGCCGTGGGTGCGGTGGCCGGGGCGCTGCCGGCCCTGATCGGCTGGGCGGCCACCGGTCCGCTCGATTTGCGGGCCTGGACCCTGTTTACCATCGTCTATCTGTGGCAGTTCCCCCACTTCATGGCCATCGCCTGGCTGTATCGCCGACAATACGCCCAGGCCGGCATGAAGATGCTCACGGTGGTGGAGCCCTCGGGGCGAGCCGCCGGACTGCAAGCCCTGCTGGCGGCCGGGTTGCTCGTTCCGGTGAGTTTGCTTCCGGTGGGCTTTTATCCCCTGGGCAACCTGTATGCCTGGGGGGCCGTGGCCCTGGGGAGCTTCCAGGCGGTGTTGGCCTGGCGGTTTGCCATAACCCGCAGCGAGGCCGCCGCCCGGCGGCTGCTGCATGCTTCGCTGGTGTACCTGCCGGGACTGCTGGTGTTGTTGCTGCTTGGCCCGGTCGGGTGAACCGCCGCAGTGAATAGTAGTCTTTGCCCAAGGACCGTTTGACACAGGAAGCCGCAAGAGATGGCCCAAGCCGAAGCTCACGGACACCACATTCACTTGCAGTATCAGCCGGCCTTGCCGCTGCCCAACGGCAAGTTGTTCCTGTGGCTGTTTCTGTCCACGGAGATCATGTTCTTTGCCGCGTTGATCGGCGTGTACGTGGTGCTGCGGTTCGGTACGCCGGTGTGGCCCCGCCCGCACGATGTGCACTTAAGCGAACCGATCGGCGCGTTCAACACCTTCGTGCTCATCTGCTCCAGCTTGTGCATTGTGCTGTCGCTGGAGGGGGCCAAGCGGGACAACCCCGCGGCGGCCAAGTTCTGGCTGCTGCTCACCTTCGCCCTGGGGGCGGTGTTCCTGGGAGTAAAGGCTTACGAATACCAGGCCAAGTTCTCCCACGGCATCTATCCCTGGCAGCCCCACAGCCTGATCTACGAACGCCCCGATGTCTATTACGCCTCGGCGGTGCGCAAGCGGATGGTGGAGATCACCACCCCGCTGGTGCAGCGGCGAGGGCAGATCGAGGAACAACTGAAGAAACTGGAACCCGGCAGCGCCCAACGAACGCAGCTGGAAGCCGAACTGCAGCAGGTGATGCAGCAGTTGGCCATCTGCGAACAGCATGTGCTGAGCGTGGTCAACGATACGGACGTGAAACCGGAACAACTGGCCCAGCTCTCCTACCGCATCATGCACCCCTGGACCGACCAGCAGGGCAAGCAGCACCCGCCCCTGGGCGAGGAGTTCCCCATCCTGCACGGGTTGCCGATGGTCATTCCGGGGGGGAACCTGTGGGCCAGCACCTACTTCACCCTCACCGGTTTCCATGCCGCGCACGTGCTGGTGGGCCTGATCGCCTTCGCCTTCTTCCTGCCCAAGCGGCTGGGGCTGGACCGGACTGTGCACCTGGAAGCCCTGGGCCTGTACTGGCACTTTGTGGATATCGTGTGGATCTTCCTGTTCCCGCTGCTGTACTTGTTCTAAAGTGAAGTGAGCCGAAGCGAAGCCCTGCGGTAATCCGCTCGCGGCGGCATCCTTGGGCAAAGGAAAAGAAAACGGGAGAGAAAACCCCATGACTGAACACGACACCCAGCACCACGAACCGCACGACACGCGGGTCTATTGGTACGTGTTTTTTGCCCTGTTCGTGCTCACCGGGGCGTCGTTTTTCACCTACTCGGACTACTGGCCCTTTCACGACACCCCGGCGGTGGGTTGGGCCTTCATGATGGCCGTCTCCGTGACCAAGGCCACGCTGGTGATGCTGTTTTTCATGCACCTGAAGTACGAAGCCAACTGGAAGTACGTACTCACCATTCCGGCCAGCGTGATGGCCGTGTTTCTGATCGTGGCCCTGGTGCCCGACGTGATGTGGCGTTACGACCCCGGCCCCGGCGGCAGTACGCCCAGCCTGGAACGGGTGCGGCACGCCCCTCGGCCCCAGGAAGCCCAATGGCTGCATCCCCCGGCGCCGCACGAAGGCCGGCCGGCCCACCACTGATAGCTCCGGCAGCGAGCCGTCGGCTTGAGTCGGCGGAGGAAAGCATGATGCGTGCGTTCGTCTGGCTTTCCCCGGGCTGAAGCCCGGGGAAAGCCCCCCATAACCCACCCTCCTCGCCATGGCCCAGACGCCTGCGGTTGAAATCCAGAACGTGAGCTTCCGCTACGGCTCGCACCAGGCGCTGGACGATGTTTCGCTAAGCATCGCCCGGGGGGAGATTTTCGTCTTTCTGGGTCCCAACGGCAGCGGCAAGACCACGCTGTTTCGCTTGCTCTCTACGCTCATCCCTCCGCAGCAGGGGACGATCCGCATCCTGGGCCACTCGGTGACCGAGGAGTCGCTGCAGGTGCGCCGCCAGATCGGCGTGGTGTTCCAGGCCGCCAGCGTGGATGGGAAACTGTCGGTGTGGGAAAACCTGCGCCACCAGGGGTGGCTGTACGGGCTAAGCGGAGCGCATCTGCGTGAGCGGATCGAGGAGATGCTCCAGCAGTTGGGGCTCGCCGAGCGGCGCGACCAGGCCGTGGAGAAGCTCTCCGGGGGCTTGCGCCGCCGCGTGGAGCTGGCCAAAGGGCTGCTGCACCGCCCCCGCGTGCTGCTGATGGACGAGCCGAGCACCGGGCTGGACCCGGCCGCCCGCAGCGACCTGTGGAACTACCTGGAACGCATCCGCCGCCAACAGCAAGTCACCGTGGTGATGACCACCCACTTGCTGGAAGAAGCCGAAAAGGCCGACCGCTTGGCCATCCTGGACCGCGGCCGCCTGGTGGCCCTGGACACGCCCGGGGCGTTGCGGAGCCAGATCGGCGGGGACATCGTTTCCCTGCAATGCGAAGACCCGCAGCAGGTGGCCCGGATTATCGAGGAAAAACTCCAGCTCACCCCGGCGGTGATCGATCACACGGTGCGGCTGGAACATCCCCAGGGGCATCGCCTGGTTTCAGAACTGGCCCCGCTGGTGCAAGAGTATGTCCGCTCCATCACCGTGGGCAAGCCCACGCTGGAGGACGTGTTCATCCAGCGGACGGGCCACCGGTTTTGGGCCGCCGAGCCGACCCAGCAAGATCCCGCCCAGCAGGAAGCCCCGGCATGAACGACCCGGCAAGCGTCCCCGCGGTGGAAAGCGGCCCCGAGGCGGGCACAGCCTCCGGCTGGCTGGCCGCCTGGAGCCTGGGGCTGCGGGAGTGGCTGCGCTTCGTGCGGCAGCGCAATCGGGTGGTGGGTTCGCTGGGCCAGCCGCTTTTGTTCTGGCTGTTTTTCGGCGAGGGGTTCCGCGAAACGTTCCAATTGCCCCAGGGCGGCCAGCAGGTGCCGTTCCGGGAGTTCTTCTTTCCCGGCGTGCTGGTGCTCATCCTGCTGTTTACGGCCATCTTCGTCACCATCTCCATCATCGAAGACCGCCGCGAAGGATTCCTGCAAGCGGTGCTGGTCTCCCCGGTGCCCAACTGGGCCCTGGTGTTGGGCAAGCTGGTGGGCGGCACGGCCATCGCCCTGGTGGGAGCGCTGGTGTTTTTGCTGCTGGGGCTCACGCTCAACCTGCAACCGGGGCTTTGGGGCCTGGTGGGTACGGTGGTGTTTTTGTTCGTCTCGGGCCTGAGTCTTACGGGCATGGGCTTCATCCTGGCCTGGCGGATGGACTCCACCCAGGGCTACCACGCCGTGATGAGCGTGGTGCTGTTTCCCATGTGGTTGCTTTCCGGGGCGTTCTTTCCGCCGCCGCCGGGCGTGCTGGGCTACCTGATGCTGGTCAACCCGATGACCTACGCCGTGGGTGGGGTGCGGCGGATGCTCTACTGGAACGCCCCCCAGCTGGCCGCCGCCTCGGGCGATCCGCCCCTTTGGCTCTGCTGGGCGGTTACCCTGGGATTTTGCGCCGCTATGATAGCACTGGGGGCCTGGGTCAGCCGTTCCCGTACTCAAGGAGACTTGCGATGAATCGGGCCGTGATGGCGTGGTTGGGCCTGCTGGTGGCCGCCGTGGCCGCCTACGGGGCGTACAAGTTCACCCGCAAGGTGGACTCCCAACGCCAGCAGCAATCCCAGCAACCGCCGGCCAATCCCTACGGCTACCCGGTGGGCCGGTTCCAGTTGGTCGATGCCCAGGGCAAGCCGTTTTCTTCCGAAGAGCTTCAGGGCAAGGTGTGGGTGGCCAGTTTCTTCTTCACCCGCTGCCAAAGCGCCTGTGTCAAGCTCAACAACCGCATCGCCCAACTGTTGGCAGGCGACCTGAAGGAGCTGCCGGTGGTGTTCGTGAGCATCTCGGTCGATCCGGAAAACGACCGGCCCGAGGTGCTCCAAGAGTACGCCCGGCACTTCTTCCACCAGTACGACGTGGATCCGGGCCGCTGGGTGTTTCTTACCTCGCCCCAGGGGAGCGTGGAGCCGATCAAGCGGGTATGCCAGGAAAACTTCAAGGTGGCCTTCGGCAAGGTGACCCATTCGGACCGCTTCATGCTGGTCGATGCCCAAGGCCGAGTTCAGGGTTCCTACTCCAGCACCTTCGACGTGGAGGTGGCCCGGCTCAAACGCAAGCTCAAAGAACTGTTGAGTACCCAAGGGACAAAGCCAGACCAGACGCAAAGCAGCAGGAAGCCACCTGCCGCCAAGAAACAGCCGGCGGCCGCCTCGGCCAAGGAGTAGCCCATGACCGCAGGTGTCTCTTCCCGATCCGACGCGCTGGCCTGGGCGGCACTGGGAGGCTTGCTTCTGCTGGGCGGCTGCGGTGTGGCGGCCGTGGCGGCCATCGCCCCCGAGCGCCTTCCGGTGCTCAACGCCTCGCTGAACGCAGCGGCCACGGTGCTTTTGCTCTGGGGCTATGGGGCCATCCGCCGCGGCCAGGAACTACGGCACCGCAACCTGATGCTGAGTGCGCTTGTGCTGTCGATCCTGTTCCTGGGCAGTTATTTGGTCCACCACTGGCACGCCGGACACGTGCGTTTTCCCGGCTCGGGTGTGGCCCGGGCCGTGTACCTGGGGATTTTGCTCACCCACGTGGTGCTGGCCGCCGTGGTGCCGTTTCTGGCCCTGGCCACGGTCTATCTGGGCCTGCGCGAGCGTCGGGCGGCCCATCGCCGCCTGGCCCGATGGACGCTGCCCATCTGGCTCTATGTGTCGATCACCGGCGTAGTGATTTACCTGATGGTTTATCACTGGCCGCAGGGGGGATGAGGGATAGAGGAGAGGAAGCGTTGGATGCGCAGGGAGGCGAGCCGCGGGCGTTAGCCCGCGGAGCCCCGCACGTCGGCACGGGGAGCATCGGCTTGCGTCCGGCGTCTTGCGCCGGTGCTTCCGCACCGATGCAAGAACAATCGCGGATTCTCATACAAACGGCAAACCGCCGATTTGCCGATAGGCGCACCGGGTTGCCGTGGCGTATAATTCCCAGCAGTGGGCTGGGCCGTGGCCCTCGTTTCCCAAGGTGTTTTGCGGAATGAAGCGCATTGTGTCCCCCCTTGCGGCGGTGTTATTGAGCGGCGCCGTGCTGGTGCAGCCGGTGCTGGCTTGCCCGTTTTGCCGGGAAGCCCTGGGCGGCCAGAACGACATGGCCCGAGGTTACTTCTGGAGCATCCTGCTGATGCTGTTTACACCGCTGGGGATTCTGGCCGGGCTGGGGATCTACTTCTACCTGCTGGTACGGCGAGCCCGAAAGGTGCAAGCGGCCGCCCAGTTGCCGCTGCCGGCTGCTTCCCCGCCGCCGGAGGTGCTGGTGCCGGTCAAGGAGAACCGGAACTCGGTTTCTTCGGACGCCCAACCGCAGCCGGAGCCGGAATCGGTGAGCGTGTAGGTCTTGGGATCAGCTGGCGGCTTGCGCTGCTGCGCTGTTGCGCAGGAGCTTCCGCTCCAGGCGAGCCCCGAGCTTCCGCTCGGGGAGGGCCTGGAGGGGTGGAGGCCTGGGGGCTTGAGGGGGTAGCGAGCCGGGAGCGTAAGCTCCCGGAGGGCGGTGAAACTGTCTCCCATTTCCCTTGCAGAGGTAACGAGAACGGAAACCGCGGTTGTTCAAGAGTTTTCCGGGTTCGTTTCCGTGGATTGCAAGCGATCCTTGAGGTGATCCAAAATCCTCCGGGACAAGGCAGAAATTTTTTCGATCTGTTCCTGGCTGTTTTCTTCGTCAAGGTGCGTTTCCTGGCGGGAGCACAGTTCGTCCAGCTTCCGGAAGAGGTCTTGCAGGTCTTGGCCCAAGAAGTCCGGCAAGCGATTGGACTCCAGGGCATCGCCGAGGCCCGTGTCGTCGAAAAGCTGGCAGAAATACTCGTCCAGATCGTAGAGAGAGTCGTCTTGTGGCCTGTTTGGGCCAGTTGGTGGGAGGTCCGCCAGGGAGGCCAGAGTGTCGAGCGTTTCCATCACGCTGTTCCAGAAAATTTTGGTCATATCGATCAGCCCCTTAACCGTTGTGCCAGTGTCGAGCACTTCCATCACGTTATTCTGGAAAATGGGCCTGCAGCACGTGCCCTGTTGAAACGCCCCGTGAGTCGGACTTCCGCCGCGGAAGAACAAACCGCCGGTGCTTTGCTAGCCGAACAGCTCCACCAGCGGGCGGCCTTCGGAGATGCGATAGGGGCGTCCCTGCGGATCGGGGACGGCCATTTCCGGCTCCAGCCCAAAGGCGTGATACACCGTGGCGATCAAGTCGGCCGGAGAGACCGGCCGCTGGGTGACCCAGGCCCCCTGGCGATCACTGGCCCCATACACCACCCCGCCGCGGATGCCCCCGCCGGCCAGCACCACCGACTGGCAGGCCCCCCAGTGGTCGCGGCCCGCTTTCTTGTTGATCTTGGGCGTGCGACCAAACTCGCCCAGCATCACCACCAGCGTCTCTTCCAGCAGGCCGCGGGCATGGAGGTCCTCCAGCAGCGCCGCGTAGGCCCGATCCAGGCTGGGGAAGCAGTAAGGGGCCTTGAGCATCTCGAATCCGGTGATCCCGCCCAGGCTGGCCGTGCCGCCGTGGTTGTCCCACACGTTGGCCACGTTGCCGTTGGGGCAGACGTAGTACCAGACGACGGTCACCAGCCGCACGCCGCGTTCGATCAATCGCCGGGCCAGCAGGAACGCCTCGCCGTACTGGTTGCGGCCGTAGAGGTCGCGCATTTGCGGCGGCTCTTTTTCCAGCTTGAACGCCTCGCGGGCCTGAGGGGAAGTGAGAATGGACAAGGCCTGCTGGCGGAAGCGATCCAGGGCGTGGCTGGGATAGTGGCGGCGGTGCAGTTCCTGGTCGGCCCGCTCCAGAAGCCGCAGCAGTCCCACGCGCGCCTGCAACCTTCCTACGGTGACGCCCGGCACCAGCTCCAGCCGGTGGGGCGGTGGACCGTCCACTGTGCTGGGGGGCTTGAACTCCAGCGGATCGTAAGCTGCTCCCAGAAAACCTGCGTACGTGCCGGCATAGACCACCCCGTCGTGCCCGATGGGGTTGGGCACCGTGACCGAGGCGGGCAGTTGGGAGGGGGGGCTGAAGTAACTGATGATCGAGGCCATGTTCGGCACATCGCTGCGGCTGCGGTGGTTGCGGCGGAAGGTTTTCCGCGGGTCGAACTTGCCCGTGAGCGTGTGATACACACTCACCCCGTGGGCATTGCTGCCGTGGGTGAAGGAGCGGATGATGGCCATTTTGTCGGTGTGTCGGGCCATGCGGGGCAGGTGCTCGCAGATGTGAATGCCCGGCACCGCAGTCGGGATGGGCTTGAAGATGCTTCGCACGCCCTCGGGGGCCTGGGGCTTCATGTCCCAGGTGTCCAGCTGCGGCGGGCCGCCCCAAAGGTAGATCAAGATGCAGTGTTTGGCCGTGGGCCGACGCGGGGGCACGAACCGCTTCTGACCCGGGGCCGCCTGGGCCGTCTGCTGGCTGCGCAGCAACCACGGCAGGCTCAATCCTCCCAGGGCCACCTGGCCCAAACGCAACAAGGCATCACGGCGAAACATGGCCGGCACCATTTTGAAAAAGGAGCAGCTTGACCACCGCCGCTCAATATAGCAGAGGCGGACCGATCGCATCAACGAAAATCGATAGGATCAATTATTCCATCGGGCCGCGCTGCCGCCAGCGATAGCAGCATGCACCGCGGGAGATTCTGCCCTTTACCGCCGGGGGGTACTAGGGCAAAATACGCCCCGCTTTGGAACTCCAGGTGGGCTGCCGGGCACCCCTGGCGGCATGGAAGGGAAGAATGCAAGAAGGAGCTTGATCGTGAAGAAGTTATTGGGTGCATTGATTGCCGGGTGGGTGGTCTCTGGGGCGACCGCGGCCTGGGCCCAGATCGCCGTGATCGACCTGCGGTACGTATTCGACAATCACCAGCGGTACAAGCAGCAGGTGCAACAGCTCCGACAACGGGTGCAAGCAGCCGAGGCCGAATTGAACAAGCAGCGGCAACGCATTCGCCAGCTGATCCGGGAACGGGACAAGTACAAGGTGGACAGCGCCCAGTACAAGCAACTGGACGCCGAAATCGCCCAGCTGCGAGCCCAAGTGGAAGCCCAGTTCCGACTCCAACAAAAAGATTTCCTGCGCCAAGAGGCCCGCATCCAGATGCAAGTCTATAACGAGATCCAGGCGGAAGTGCAGGCCTTTGCCCAGCGCAATCGCCTGGTGATCGTCATCCAGTTCAACGGCAGGAAACCCAAGGACAACACGCCCCCCGAGGTGGTCCGCTACGTCAACCGCCTGGTGGTGTATCACCATCCGGGGATCGACATCACGCAGCAGATCGTCCAGTCGCTAAATGCCCGCGTGGCCCGCAACCCCCAACAGCCGATCCGCCCTGGCGTGCCGTTGCCCCCGCGCCGCTGAGGCCCGTTTCCCCGGCGTGGTTGCTTCTGCTTGGCTTCCGCCCGGCGGCTCGCCGCCGCCGACCCCCATGGCATCAGGAGTCCGCTCATGCCCCCCCAGGTCGAACAAACCACCAT
>JALSGI010000601.1 GCA_026982835.1 Planctomycetota bacterium
GTCCCAGCGGGCTCAGGTTGCCCGCGCCCGTGTTGCCCGGATCGTTGCGGGTATCCAGCACCGCCTCGAACTGGGCCGAAAGGGCCGGATCGGCCGCCAGCAGGTCGATGGCCTCCTGGGCTGTGAATCCCTCTCCCACATCCACGCGATACACCAGCGTGTTGCCGTCCAGGAAGATGCTGTCGCCGCCGCCCGGGCCGCTGTCCTCGATCCGCAGGCTGTACTGGTTTCCTTCTTCGCCGGGCTGCTTGACGCGGAAGATCAGTCCGTTGTCGGCTCCCGGCGGGTCCACCTCCACCCACGCCTGCTGTCCGGCCGTCAGGTCGATCTCCAGCTCGGTGCCGTCCTTGCGGCGGATGATGAAGTCGGGACCGTCGGCCGTAAGCACGCCCCGGCCGTAGTTGAGGTCTTCCAGTCGGGTCTGGCCGGTAAAGCTGCGCACGCCCAGTTGCGTGGCGGTGCTGCCGCCGTTTTCGCCGATGGTGAAGTCGGTGCCGCTGACGCGGCTGCGGATGTCGATACCGTTGCGGCTCTGGTTGATCTGGGCCAGCACGTTGGCCGCCGAGCCGTTGAGGATGTTGAGCAGGTCCTCGACCGTTTCGGCCTCGGCAAAGGTGATCGTCTCCACCTGGTCGCCATTATAGATCTGCATGCCCGAGCTGCGGTCCAACGCCTCTCCGGCCCCTTGATCCGTCACGGCGCTGCCCAGGGCCATCAAGCCGGTGCCGTCGTTGCCGAAGTCCAGCCGGGCGGTGAAGTCGGCCGCGGCGGCCGAAGCGTTGAAGGCGGCGACGACCGTCTGGGCCGTAGAGACGTTCTCTTCGATCTGGATGGTGATCGTCTTGGTGATCGTATCGTAGGTGACCGTCTCGGCCCCGGCGGTGCCCCCGCCCACGATGTTGATCGTGTAGCCGTTGAATTGCTCGCCGGGGGAGTTGGCCTCGATGACGATCCGCCCCTGGGGGGTGCCCACGTTCAGCCGCGCCCAGGCTCGCACACCCAGCAGGTCGTCCAGCCGCGTGGTCAGCCGCAGCACGGGGTCCAGGTCTTCGCCCACCAGGGGGGCCGTGCCCACGCCCACGTCGGTCTGAATGCCCAGCTCGGCGGCGGTCGTGCCGCCGGCCACGTCTTGGATGGTCAGGTTGCCGCTGGCCGCCTGCACCACCAGTCCCTTGGGGGTCACGTAGGCGCTGATCTGGTTCCCGGCCGGGGGGTTGGCTTCCAGCAGTCGGGCCACATCGCCGATGGTCTTGGCCGTGCTGATATCCACGATGGAAGAGTTGGTGCCGTCATTGACCAGGATGCTGCCCGGGGTGATCCCCCGCCCCCCGCGCAAATCCTCCAGCAGCGTTTGCGGGGTAAGCACCGGGTCCAGGTCGGCCGTGCCGCGCACTTGCTGGCTCAACGCGCCGAAGATCTCCGCCCCGGTGATATTGGCCGGGGTGAGGATGTCGGTGTCGGTGTAGCTGAGCAGCTCTTCTTCGTTGCCGCGGTAGAGGATGCCATAGCCCAGGTCTTCAAACGGGCGCTGGTTGGACAGGCTCCCGGCGAAGAGGAACCGGTCGCGGAACCGCTGGTTGCCCGTGTCCAGCAACTGCCCGATGGCCGCGTCAATTTGCTGGGCCACGGCTTGCTTGGCTTCCAGCGAGGTGATCGTGTCAGCCACCGAGATCACCGCCCCGCGCACCTCGGCCAGGATGCCGGAAACTTCCGAAACGGCCGTATCCGTGGCGCTCAAGAAAGACTGCGTGGTGCGGAGGTTGGCCTGCACTTGCTGCTTTTGTTCCAGCAAGCGTTGCAGGCTGATGGCCCGCAGGGCCGCCGGGGGATCGTCGCTGGGAGCCTGGATCCGCAGCCCCGTGCTCAGCTGCTGCTGCACCCGGTACAGCTCCGCCTGGTCGAAGCGAAGCTGCGCAAGCAGCCGCTGCTGGACGAAGATATCGCTGATCCGCGTGGAGGGGATTCCGGCAATGGCCATCCGTGGCTCCTGGGACTGGGCCAA
>JALSGI010000602.1 GCA_026982835.1 Planctomycetota bacterium
CTCTTCGGATAGGTTCTTAGCCGCACGGCCCCTCCTGCCCGCCCGGGGAAAGCACCTGGCAACTGCCCCAGGGCCCCTGCAACAAAGTGCCCGGGGCCAGCGCTTCGCGGCGCACCAGAGCCAGTCCCACCGGGCAGCCCCATCCCGGGTGCCAGGCGGCGGAAGTGACCTGCCCGGCCGCTTTGCCCTGGTGCTGAAGCTCCTCTCCCACCGGAGGCACCTCCGCCCCGGCTTCCCAACGCAGCAAGCGCACCTGGCGGTTCACATGGCCCAGGTTTTCCAGCCGGGCCACGGTTTCCTGGCCCACATAGCAGCCCTTGGTAAAACTGATCGCCTGCCCTGTGCGGCCCGACTCCTGCGGCAAGTTGTCCCGAGTTATATCCTGCCCGAACCACGGTATGGCCTGCTGGATGCGTGCCGCGTCGAACAGCTCAAATCCCACTGGCACAGCCCCCTGCTCCAGCAGCCAGGCCCAGAGCTTGCCGGCCTGCTGGGCCGGCCCCAGCAAAAGCACCCCCGGCCCGGGGAGCCAATCCACCCCGGCCGCTTTCCAACCGGGAAAAGCCTCCAGGGAGGTGTGTTGCCAGGGGCGCTCCGGCACCGGGGAACCCTGCCCCTTGGCCAGCACTTCCGGAACCTGGGCTCCGGCCAGCAGAAACAACGCCCGTTGCGGTGAGCGGTCGGAAAGCTCCACGTCTTCGGTGATGTGGTAAAACTCCAAGTGTTCCAGAATCTGCGGCACGGCCCCAGGGACGCTGACCAGCTCCACCTGCTGCGGCTCCACCAGAGCGAACACCTGGGCCACGATGTGCCCCTTGGGGTCGGTCAGAAAGGCTTCGCACCCTTGGCCGGGAGCCAGGGAACGGATTTCGTTGGTGCACAGGTTGTGCAGGAACCCCTGGGCGTCGGCTCCGGCCAGCTCCACCACGCTCCAGCCCAAAAGGGGCAAAGCGGCCAGCTCCCGATGCATGCATTGCCACCGCTGCCCAGCCGGTCCCCAGCCGGCCGGCTGCAATGTGCCCAGAAAGGAGCAGCTTTCCGGCGGCGGAGGTTCCAGCCAGATGGGCCAGCGATACACGGTCATAGCGGCGACTTTTCCCCACAGGGGCGGACAACAAGCAGCAAAGGCAGGAGTTTCGTGAGGCGAACCTGTAGCTGGCATCCTACTTTTCCTGCGGGAGTGCGGTCAAGGGGCGGCACAACGGTTCCCCAGTTTGCTAAACTGCAAGAACGACCAAGACACGGCGCGGTGGCACCGTACCTCGTAGGCGGCAGGAAGGATTACATGTGTTTTCCAGCCCGTTGAACAATACCCCTTTGCTGCGCAAGTCCTTGCCGAAGTCGGGGAGCAGTCAAACGGAAAGGGAAAAAACAACTCGACAAGGGAAAGGCCGTTTCCAAAAAATAACGGATTTCACATGGCAAAGTAGATCATCTAAATAACGCAAAAACGCACGCCGCACCTCCGCCAGGCCCCGCGGCTTGACCAATCCAAATACCTTCCGCAGGATCAGCCCCAAATTGTATCCAGCTGCCGCCAGCAGGTAGCCCTTGCGAACCTTCTCCAAGCCCCGGCTCCACTGGCGACGCTGACCGCCGGTGTTGCACACATGGGCAAACGTCCGCTCCACCCGCTCCGTCCGCAGCCGGTTCAGATGCCGACCCTTGCCGCTTCGCACCCGGCGACGATTTTTATAAAAAACCCGTTGCTGCTCCTCGGGCTTGCCCCGCCAGCGACGCCTCCCCCGACACTCCCGCTCCGAAACATACGTCCGCAGCCCCACCGACTTGGCCAACGCCAGTGTCTCGCTCCCGTGATAGCCCCGGTCCGCCGCCACTTCCTCAATCCGTTTCTCAATCCCCGACTCTTTCAGATGCGTTTGCGCCTCCACCACGCTATCGACCAGCGTGGCCGTGTCCGCCTCGTCCGCATGGTAAACTTCCGCCGCCACAAGGGCTTCCGTCTCCAGGTCCACCACGTGCTCGGCCTTGTA
>JALSGI010000603.1 GCA_026982835.1 Planctomycetota bacterium
GGGGGAAGTTTGGTTTAGCCACGGGTGAATCGTTTCTTGCAGCCGTGAGCCGTGGGCAGAAGCCCACGGAGAGCACGGCAATCATGCGCCGCTTTCTTATCCTCTCCGGGAGCGTAAGCTCCCGGAGGCGGCAGGACCGCCAGCCACTGGGAGCTTCCGCTCCAGTGCAAGAAAACAGATCACAGCGAGCCGGGAGCGTAAGCTCCCGGAGGAGGCAGGGCCGCTAACCACTGGGAGCTTCTGCTCCAGTGCAAGAAAACAGATCACAGCGAGCCGGGAGCGTAAGCTCCCGGAGGAGATGAAGAACTCGCGCTAAACACCGGATTTACTCCGCAAGCTCACGCTCGCGGCTCGCTGGAAACAGGCGTCGTGCGTCCGGAGGCGATTCGCAAAACGAAAACCGCCACTGCCGTTTTGCAAAAAACCGCATGCTCGACGATGCGACTCGAAATCAAAAACAAGAACAACCGCCGCCCCCACCGCCACGGTGTGCCGCTCAAATCTTCGGCGTGTTCTTGCCGTATTCTTCCACCAGCTTCCGCAGTCGCCGCACCACGTCCTGGTACTTGGGGTCCCGGGCCAGGTTGCGCGTTTCGCCGGGGTCGTTCTGCATATCATAGAGCTGCTCGCCCTGGCGCCCCTGGTCCCAGAGCGTGTAGCGCCAGCGGAGTGTGCGCACGCTGTAGCCGTGGAACACCTTTCCCCGGCGGCGGCGAAACACCTGCGTAAAAGCCGCCTGCTTGACCTGCTTGCTGGGGTCTTCCAGCACCGGCCGCAAGCTCACCCCGTCCAGGTAGTCCGGAGCCGGCAGCCCGCACAGATCGGCCAGCGTGGGGTACAAGTCCACCAGCTCGGCCAGGGCCTGGGTTTGCTTGCCGTTGCCGGGGGCCCCGGGCACGCGAATGATAAGCGGCACACGGGCCGAGTTTTCAAACAGGCTCATCTTGTGCCACAGCCCGTGCTGGTACATGTGATAGCCGTGGTCGCTGGTCATCACCACGATGGTGCGATCGGCCAGCCCCAGCCGCTCCAGGGCTTCCAGCACCCGGCCCACCTGGGCGTCCATGAACGAGATCGACGCATGGTAGGCCGCGATGGCCCGGCGGCGCGTCAGGTCGTCCACCTGGTCTTCGGGCCGCTTGGCGCTCATGTAAGCCGCTGGCGGCGTACGCCGCTTATCATCTTCGGAAAGCTCCGGCAGCGGCACCTTCTCCGGCGGGTAGAGCTCAAAGTACCGCTTCGGGGCCACGTAGGGGGTATGTGGGCGGTAAAAGCCCACGGCCAAAAAGAACGGCCGGTTGCGGTTAGCTTCCATCAGGCTGATGGCGGCGGTGGCCACCAGCCCGTCGGTCTGTTCGTAGTCGGTCCCTTCCATCGCCATCCAGCTCAAGGCGCTTCCGTAGTTGCCCGGGATGACGGTAAAGATGCGGTGCTCCTCGGCCTTGTCCCGCCCGGCCGGGTTGACCACGTAGGACCAGCTGGGCCGGTCGTCCAGCCCGCTGGTGCCGATCTGCCCCGGCACGCCGTAGTGGTAGAGCTTGCCCACCCGGGCCACAAAGTACCCGTGCTGGCGGAACAGTTGCGGCAGCGTGACGGTGTTGGGGATATAGTCGCGAAAATGGGGGTGCTCGCGGTACTTGCCCGTTTTCCGGTCCCGGCCGGAGTTGGTCAGGATGTGGGTTTGGTTGGGCCGCCGCCCGGTCAAAAACGACGTGCGGCTGGGGCTGCACAAGGGAAACTGGCAGTAGGCGTGGCGGAACAGCACGCCGCTTCGGGCCAGGGCGTCGATGTGGGGACTTTGCACCTGCGGGTGCCCGTAACAGCCCAAGTCGCAGTTCAAATCGTCGGCCACAAGGAACAGCACGTTGTACCGCCGGGGTTTTTCTTCTCCCAGGGCCGCTTGCCGAAGGAAGCCACTTGCTCCAAGCACGCCGAAGCACAGCAGCACGAACAACGGGTGTCGCATGGTTCCGGTCCTCGCCAGGCGG
>JALSGI010000604.1 GCA_026982835.1 Planctomycetota bacterium
CGACTTCAAGAACCACACGCGTTGCTTGTACAGAAAGTCCTTGTCGCCCAGGGCACCCACCGGACAAAGCTCCACCACGTTGCCGGAGAGCTTGTTTTCCAGCGGATGGCCGGGGAACACGTCGATTTCCTCGTGGCTGCCGCGGTGGACGACCATCAGCTCGCCGGTACCGGCCACCTCGCGGCAGAATCGCACGCAGCGGCTGCACATCACGCAGCGTTCCACGAACAGCCGCACCGTGGGGCCCAAGTCGCGCTTGCGGCTGTGAAAGGGGCGCAGGTCGGCCCGCCGCTTCGGCTGCCCGTGCTGGAAGTAGTAGTCCTGCAAGTAACACTCACCGGCCTTGTCGCACACGGGGCAGTCGATCGGGTGATCGATCAACAGGGCCTCTTCCACGTAGGCCCGGGCGTGGCGCACCTTGTCGCTGTCGGTCACCAGCACAGTGCCGTCGCGCACGGGGGTCTGGCAGGCCGGCACCAGCTTAGGCATCATCCGCACTTCGCCCGTTTCGGCGTCGCAGGTGCCACACTCCACCAGGCACATGCGGCAGCTGGCCACCACGCTCAGGCCCGGGTGCCAGCAGTAGTGGGGAATCTCCACCCCGGCCAACCGGGCAGCCTGGATGCCGTTGAGCTGCCGGTCCTCGGGCAGGGGGATCCGTTTGCCGTCGATGATTGCCTCAGCCATAGGCATTGCCGTTTGGTGTGGGGATGAAACGTTGTGTTGCCTTGGCAAGCCGCCTGCGTGAGCACGCGGTTGCTTTTCGGTTACGGATGTTGTTTCACAACCGCTGGCCGGCGCCGGCGGCTCGCCGGTCTCCCTGCACTAACGTGCGGGGCTCTCGGCTCGTTGTTGGTGTGTTGGCGCTTATTCCCGCCCGGTGCGGAAGCACCGGCGTAGGACGCACGGCGCAAGCCGCGCACCGACTCAGGGGTTTCTAGTGCAGCGAAAGCAGCTCGCCGGCCGGGACCGGCTCGGTTTGCTGGTATCCTTGGGGGTTGGTGCGGCGGATGTAATCTTCGAACTCCTGGCGGAACTTGCCGATGGCGTTTTTCAGCGGCCAGGCGGCCCCATCGGCCAGCCCGCAAATGGTGGTGCCAGGGATGATGCCGATGGTGTTGCCGATTTCCAGCAGGATGTCCAGATCGACCAGTCGCCCGCGGCCGGAGCGGATGCGCTGCATGATCCGCAGTGCCCAGGCGGTTCCCTCGCGGCAGGGGGTGCATTGGCCGCAGCTTTCGTGGGCGAAGAAGCGGCAGGCGTTGTACAGGTAGTCGATCATGCTGGTGGTTTCGTCCATCACCACCACGGCGGCGGTGCCCAGACCCAGGCAGCCCACCTTTTGCAGCGAGCTGAAATCCAGCGGTGTGTCCAGCTCCTCGGCCGTAAGCAGTCCCATGCTGATCCCCCCCGGTACGGCCGCCTTGGCCTTGCGCCCCCGCCACACTCCCTGGCCGAAGCGGTCGATCAGCTCGCGGCAGGTGATCCCCAGGGGGGCCTCGTAGCAGCCGGGGCGGTTCACGTGGCCCGAGAGGCAATAGAGCTTGGGCCCGTAGCTGCCCGCATCGCGTGGGTTGTTCGGATCGGCCGGCACGCCGATGGACTTGAACCACTCGGCCCCCCGGTCGGCGATGTGCTTCACACAGGCCACGGTTTCCACGTTGTTGACCACCGTGGGCTTGCGGAACACCCCTTCGACGGCGGGGAAGGGGGGCTTGATCCGCGGCCAGGCCCGTTTGCCCTCGATGCTTTCGATCAGCCCGGTCTCCTCGCCGCAAATATAGGCGGCCGCCCCGCGGTGGATGTACATATCGAGCGAAAACCCGCTGCCCAGGATATCCCGGCCCAGGTAGCCGGCCTCGTAGCACTCGTCGATGGCCTGCTGGAGCCGCTGGAGACACAGCGGGTATTCGTAGCGCAGATAGATGTAAACCACGGAGGCCCCGGTGGCGTAGGCCGACAGAATCGTCCCCTCGATCACCTGGT
>JALSGI010000605.1 GCA_026982835.1 Planctomycetota bacterium
CCCTGCGGCCAAGCGAATTGCTGTGGCATGGGGGCGGCTGGGGCTGGTGGCCGGGCTGTTGCAGATTCCCGTGGGCGTGTGGCTGCTGATGGTGCTGCCGGAACAAACCCAACGAGCCCTGATGAGCGGAAACTGGGCGGCCACCGGTACCTGGCTGGCCGGACTGGTGGTGGCTCTGCCCCTATGGCACACCCAGGCGGCCTGGGCCTTGGGAGAGGTGAACCGTGCGACGCTCAAACGCTGCTTGTTCCTGCTGGGGCTGGTGGTGTGGCTAATGCTGCTGGCCGATCACCTGTGCCGGTAGAGTGGTAAAGGGGTAAGCGAAGTCTTGCGGTCAATCTGCCGCCTTGTCTTTTTGCACGAATTGGTACAGTCGGCGTGCTCCCCACCGAGCGAGCCCCCCACGTAAGTGGGGGGAGAAACCCAGCAAACGAAACGGCCTTCCGGCAGCCGGCACCTAGAACGGAATATCGTCATCGGCCGGGGGGGCCGGGGCCGCCTCTTCGTTGGAGGGGCTGTAGGATTCCTGGTAGGCGTCGCCTCCGCCCCCGCTGGGAGCCGCCCCCGACTCCCGCCGCGGCGAGCCAAGCATCTGCATCCGCTCGCCCACCACCCGCAGCTTGGAACGCTTCTGCCCGTCCTGGGTTTCCCAAGTGTCCAGCTTCAACCGTCCCTCGATCAGCACGCTGGAGCCCTTGGATAGATACTGGCAAGCCACCTCGGCCTGCCGCGCCCAAAGCGTCACGTCCACAAACGTGGTTTCGTCCACCCACTGGCCTTCGGCGTTGCGCCGCCGGTCGTTGACGGCCAGCCGCAGATCGGTCACGGCCGTGCCGGTGCTGATGTAGCGCAGCTCCGGGTCCTGGGTCAGATTGCCCACCAAAATCACGCGGTTGTAGCTGGCCATGAGGAGCCTCCCGTGTCGAACGTGCCACAAGAGAGAAACCGGTCCGCCCATGTGAACATTTGTTCGGTGGATTATAGCGCCCCCCGGCGGCGGCTTCAACCCACCGCGAGGGAAAAGTTACCACCTGGCTGCGGGGACCACAAGCAACCCGGGCCGGGAAGGCCGGCTTTGGTCCGGCATCGGGCCTTGTCCTCCTCCGGCGATCTTGATAGTTATGGTGTTTTGCAGAAGGTGTGCTGCGTGTGCTTCACAAAGCGAGGTTTCCATGTCCATCGACAAAAGCTTGCGGATTCGTCGCGGGGCGGTGGTCAACCGCAGCGTCTATACCCGGGCCGAGCGGCTGCTCAAGCTCATGGAGCAGGAGCGGTGGCAAGAAGGCGATCCGCCGTTCGGGCTGCCCAAGGTGCGCGTGCCCAAGGTGACGCTGAAGAAGAAGAAAAAGGCCAAAGGCCCCCAGAAGGGCGAAGAGGAAGAATCCAAGTAGGGTTCGTCGTGCTCCCCTTCCAAGCCTCCAAGCCCTCGGTACGGCAGCACCCGGCGCAAGCCGATTCCCGCCTCGGAGCGGAAGCTCCCAGTGGCTGGCGGTCCTGCCGCCTCCCCGCACTCACGTGCGGGGCTCCTCACGGCCCAAGCCCCAAGACTCCGGGAGCTCGTGCTCCCGGCTCGCCGGTTATGAGAAATAAACGCTTTTTCTCGCATCGGTGCGGAAGCACCACCGCAAGACCCAAGACCCAAGAAGCCCCAAGACCCAAGACCTCCGGAGCGGAAGCTCCGGCGCAAGCCGCCTCCCCGCACTCTCGGGCGGTACGTGTTTAGCGTGCCAGCATAAGACGAAGCGTTTCCAGAGCAAAAACGAGTCGATGCTTCTCCGGCGAGCCGCGTGCGTCAGCACGCGGTTGGCGAGCCCCAGGCTTTAGCCCGGGGAGAGCCGAATAAGTGCATTGCGTTATTTTTCTCCGCTGGCTAAAGCCAGCGGCTCGCCACGCCTCCACGCCCCCAAGCCTCCACGCCCTCAAGCCTCCACGTCTCCACGTCTCCCCCCGCTGACGCGGGGGGCTCTTGGTTGTGCAAGTTGACGTTTGTTCTCACCCCGGTGCGGAAGCACTACCGCAAGACCCACGACCCAAGACCCAGACGCTGACGTGCGCACGCTCCTTCGCGGCCTGACGGTGCGCGGCTCGCCAAGCCCCCAAGTCTCCAGGCCTCCACGTCTCCAAGCCTCCCGCGGCTGAAGCCGCGGGCTCGCCGGTTGCAAGAATTGGCGCTTTTTCTTGCACCGGAGCGGAAGCTGCGGCGAGCCGCGTGCGTCAGCACGCGGTTGGCGAGCCCCGGGCTTTAGCCCGGGGAGAGCCGAATAAGTGCATTGCGTTATTTTTCTCCGCTGGTTGAAGCCAGCGGCTCGCCGCGCCTCCACCCCCTCCACGCCCTCAAGCCTCCACGTCTCCACGTCTCCCCCCGCTTACGCGGGGGGCTCTTGGGCTCTCCGCCGGCTCACGCTGGCAGCTCGCTGTTCTCCGCGGGCTTACGCCCGCGGCTCGCCAAGCCCCCAAGCCCCCCTGTGCCGGCGGCTTGCAATCCCCCAAAAGATGCCCGAAGATGGCCCCTGTCCGGCAGTGTGTGGATGCTGCAAGCGACCAGGCATCCGGTTCCGCAAGGTCCGACGAAGGCGTTCTACCTCCCAAAAGTTTTTCTTCCAAAGACAGGGAACAGACCATGCAGCGCTTCGCGTGGGTGCTGAGCTGGCTGGTGCTTGTGGCCGGGACGCAACTGCCCGCGGCCGAAAAACGCCCCAACTTCCTGTTCATCCTGGTGGACGACCTGGGCTACATGGACATCGGGGCCAACAACCCCCGGTGCTTCTACGAAACGCCCCACCTGGACCGCCTGGCCCGTTCCGGCATGCGGTTTACCAATGCCTATGCCGCTTGCCCCGTGTGCAGTCCCACGCGCTATAGCATCATGACGGGGAAGTATCCGGCGCGGGGGCCGTGTACCAATTATTTCGTGGGTCGTCGCGTGGAGCGATTTCGACCGGCCGAGTACCTGGATCGTATGCCGCTGGAAGAGGTGACGCTGGCCGAGGCGCTGCGCAAAGCCGGCTACCGGACGGCCTTCCTGGGCAAGTGGCACTTGGGTCCCAGCGAAGCATACTGGCCGCAGGCCCAGGGGTTTGAGATCAACATCGGCGGCTGGTGGCGCGGAAGCCCGCGCAGCTACTTCTCCCCCTACCACAACCCCAAGCTGCCCGACGGCCCCAAGGGAGAGCACCTGCCCAGTCGCCTGGCCGAGGAGACGTGCCGGTTGCTGGAGCGTTTTCGGGACGAGCCGTTTTTGATCTACCTTTCCTTTTACTCGGTGCACACGCCGCTACAGGGGCGCCGGGACCTGATCGAGCACTACCGCCAAAAGGCCCAAGCGCTGGGCATCCCCCGGGAAAAAGTGTTTGCCACCGAGGAGCAGAACTTCCTCACCGATCGGCCCCGCCGCGTGCGCGTGGTGCAAAACCACCCGGTGTATGCGGCGATGGTGCAGGCCATGGACGAAGCGGTGGGCCGGGTGCTGGGCAAGCTGGAAGAACTGGGCCTGGCCGAGAACACGGTGGTGTTTTTCTTTTCCGACAACGGGGGGCTTTCCACCTCCGAGGGCCACCCCACCAGCAATGTGCCGCTGCGGGGCGGCAAGGGATGGCTTTATGAAGGCGGCATCCGCGAGCCGTGCCTGATTCGCTGGCCGGGGGTCACTTCACCGGGGAGCGTGTGCCACCGCGTGGTGTGCAGCATCGACTTCTATCCCACCATCCTGGAAATCGCCGGAGTGCAGCCGGATCCCGGCCACCGCGTCGATGGAGTAAGCCTGGTGCCGCTGCTATCCGGCTCGGGGGATTTCCCCACCCGGCCCTTGTTCTGGCACTATCCCCATTACGGCAATCAGGGGGGCTTTCCCGGCGGAGTGGTGCGGCTGGGGCGTTGGAAGCTGCTGGAGCGGTACGAGGACGGCCGCGTGCACCTTTACGACCTGCTGGACGACCCCGGCGAAACTAACGACCTGGCTGCGGCTTGCCCGCGGAGAGTCGAGCAGCTTCGGACCATGCTCCACCGGTGGTACCGCGAGGTGGGAGCGCGTTTTTTGCGGCCTCGGCCCGGCGGCCCCCAGCCCTGGCGGCCCCAGGATTAAAACGCATCCGAAAGTTCACACCAGGCATCGGAGTGTCTGGATCCCGACTCTCCCGCGGCTGAAGCCGGGGGCTGGCCTTTTCAACGGATTGCTAAAAGCACGCGGAGAGCCCAGCGGTGGATCCTTTGGTGGTAGGTAACGCAGCAGGTTTTTGGGGCGATTGGTCCCTGGCTCCCCGCCGCCTGGTGGCCGATCCCCGCCTGGAGGTGCTCACGCTGGAGTATCTGGCCGAGCTGACCATGTCCATCCTGGCTCGCCAGCGGCAGAAAGCCCCCCGGCGCGGCTACGTGGGCGATTTTCCCCCGCTGGTGCAGGAACTGGCCCCCTGGCTGGCCGGGTCGGAAAGACGCCGCATCGTAACCAACGCCGGCGGGGTAAACCCCCAGGCCTGCGTGCAGGAGGCGGCCCGGCGGCTGGTCGCCGCAGGCCACGGAGAGCTGCCGCTGGGAGTGGTCTGGGGTGACGATCTGCTGCCGCATCTGGACACCCTGCGCAGCCGAGGCTGGCAGGCTCCGCACTTCGACACCGGGGAGCCGTTCCCCTTCCAAGAGCACACAGTGGTTTGTGCAAACGCCTACCTGGGCGCCGAGCCGATCGTGCAGTGCCTGGCCCGGGGGGCTTGCGTGGTGGTCACGGGGCGCGTGGCCGACGCTTCGCTGACGGTGGGACCGGCCCGCTGGCACTTCGGCTGGAAGGCCGACAGCTGGGACCTGCTGGCCGCCGCGGCCGTGGCCGGACATGTGATCGAATGCGGCGCCCAGGCCACCGGCGGTTACTCGGAGTTTTGGCAGCAACTGGATCTGGCCGAGGTGGGTTATCCGCTGGCCGAACTTTCCGCCGATGGTACGGTGGTGATCACCAAGCCCACAGGCACCGGCGGTGCGGTCAACCGCCACACAGTGAGCGAGCAGTTGCTCTACGAAGTGGGCGATCCGTCCGCCTACCACACGCCGGATGTGACGGTGGATTTCACCGCGGTGGAACTGGAAGAGGCGGGGCGCGACCGGGTTCGGCTACGCGGCGCCCGAGGCTCTCCCCCGCCGCAGGATTACAAGGTGTCGCTGGCTTACCAAGCCGGATGGTTCACCTCCAGCTACCTGGTGGTTTACGGCCCCCAGGCGGTGGAAAAAGCCCACTACTGCGCCAGCTTGCTCCGGCGGCGGCTGGAGCTGGCCGGGGCGTTGCCGCGGGAGTTTCACTACGAGGTGCTGGGGACGGGGGCGGCGGTGCCGGGCCGGCAGCAGCCCTTGCCCGACCAGCGCGAAGTGGTGCTCCGCGTGGCGGCAAGCGATCCTCGGCGGGAGGTGGTGGAACAAGCGGCTCGGCTGGTGCCGTCGCTGGCCACCAGCGGCCCGAGTGGGCTGGCCGGCTACACCGAAGCCCGCGGGCAGGTGCGTCCCGTGTTCGCCTACTGGCCCACACGGATCGCTTGCTCGCTGGTCCAGCCGCAGTGGGAAGTGCGTTCGGCCGCCCAGTGGTTATCGTAGCGAGCCGGGCGGCGGCTAGCGTTCGGCCACTTGGGGATCCAGGGCGGTAGTGCGGATGGGCAGCTG
Source organism: Planctomycetota bacterium (assembly GCA_026982835.1). Classification (GTDB taxonomy): domain Bacteria; phylum Planctomycetota; class Planctomycetia; order Pirellulales; family S012-138; genus S012-138. The sequence continues at coordinate 5,635 of JALSGI010000605.1, forward strand.
CTTGCACCACTGGAGCACGCGTCGGCGGTCCTGCTGGCTGCGAAAGCGAAAAGCCGGACAGCCCACGTTGTAAAGCTGTCGATCGCGCACCTCTTCCAGCCCGAATTGCCGGTACGGCACGTGATAGCGATCCAGCAACAAGGCCGCGGCCGCGGCTCCGACGTCGGGGACGGGGCGGTCCCCGGTCGGATTTTCCCGATGGACCAGCACCTGCTGTACCTCCACCCAATTGACCAGCAGCGGTTCGATCTCCGAGGAGAAGTTCCGCGAGGCGATGGCCAGCAGGGCAATCCACGGCCAGTGGTAGGGGGCGCGTTGGGGATCGGGCGGAAGGAACCGTTCTTCCCGGATCGCCTGCACCAGGGCGGGGATTACTTCCCGAGTGCCCGAAGAGGCCAGCCAGCGGCACAGCTTGCCGTGATGACTTGCCGCCTCCAGGGCCTGCGGACCGTGGTTGCGATGCAGCGGCCGATCCGGCACGGCCAGCAGATACTCGGCCAGTCCTTGGCTCAGGGCCTGCGGCTCCAGTTCGGCCAGCAGCAGCCACTGGTGGCCTTCCAGGTAGTGTTTCTGGTCGATCCACCACCGGCACGTCTGGCGGGTGATCGCCGCCAGATATTCCTGGCAAGGAGTGCGAGCCAGCCGTGCCTGGTACTGGAACCGCTTCCGGGGCGTGGGAACATAGACCAGGTGGAACATCACCCCGGGAATCCCCTGCGGGTGGGCGATGGCCCGGCGGCACGGATATTCCCCCCGCACCAGCGAATTGCCCTGGACGCAGTGGGCCTTGTGCTGGTCGGCCCGGTCGAACAACGTGGCTGTCATGGCTCCGGCCGGGTATTGCGGCACGCCCAGGGCCAGGTGCTGCACGGTAACCAGCCTGCGCGATTGCCACACTTCGGCCACCACGCCCGGCTGGCACCACAGCCACAGTTCTTCCAAGGCTCGCAGCCGGTAGTGGTCGTCCAGGTCCGTTTCCAGCCACGAGGCCAGTGCCTGGCGGATCAACGGCACGTTCTGGTCCCGCATCATCGCGTCCACCAGTTCCCGCTGCGCCGCGGCACGGCGGACAAATGGCTGCTTGGGATCGACCATTCGGGCCACCAGCCGCCGGGCATCTTGGTGGGAGAGCCGGGGCACTTCGCTCCCGTCCGGTTCGGTGGCAAGCCAGGTGAGCCGGGCCTTGCGGTACAACACCACCAGCAAGTGCCGGGCTTGCGGGGCCAGGGTCGGATCGGCCAGCCGGGGCTTGCATTGCACCATCACCGCCCGGGCCGTGGCGGCCTCCTGGGCCGCCTGGAGCAGGTGCTCGAAGGCCTGCTGCCGCTGCAGGTAGGAAGGAGATTCCAGCCGGCCCCAAACAGGTGAGTGTTCCAGAGAAACATCCTCTACAGGATCGGTTACCAGGCCGGCATAGCGATGGTGCTGGGCAAGAACGAACAGGCCCGGGCGAGAGTAAGGATTCCAGCTTGTCGAAGGCTCCGCAGTGCCCAGGCGACGAATCTGCCAAGAAGGGACATCAAGGTGTTGCAAGTGACGGAGAGCTTCCTGGCGATGGTAGTAGTCGGGATGGTTCCGGTAGCAGTTCCACAGTTGCTCAATGCGGGGGCCTTCTCGGGGATGTCCGCCAGGGGCTCGGGGCTTGGATTGCTGGGGCTCGGCGGCTGGGAGTCGGGCCGTCCACCCGGGAACCAGCAACCAGAAGCCCAACAACAGTGCCCCTGCCCAAGTGAACTGCGTTCCGTCTCGGGGGCGTCCTCGTATTGAGCGGACATCCATATCCTGCACCCCTCGCCTGGTGGTTGTTTCGTGCCGGCCGCCCTCCCGGCGGTCAAGCACAATCGCGTACTTTATCCAGGGGCCTAACTCAGGGCCATCCCAGTTTTTCGGCTACCCTTGCTAAAAACGGCCAGTGAATCCGGAAAATCACGAGCTTGCGGCCGTTAAACTTTGTCTATTTTTGCAGGCCTGCCACGATCAAACCCTAAAAAACACTCACAGCCAGCATTGTCCACTTTGCAGTAGCTTGCGTATTCTATCCAGTTGCCCTAGACTACCCACTTGGAAAGCCATCTTGTTTCTCGGCCTTGGCAGTCCTCCCCAAACCACTTGGCAAGCGAAAGGAACCTGCTATGAACCAAACGGCGATCCTGATCGTTGTGGCCGGAACGCTGCTTGTCGTATGCGCCCAGCAGCCGATTCAAGCTGGGCAGGGTTGTGTTCCCTACTGCGTGCAGTATCGGTCCCAGCAGATTACTTGCTACCGGCCCGTGTGCCGCACCGAATGGAAAGAGATCACCGTAACCGAGTATCGCTGCCGTTATGAGACGCGGATGGTCGAGAAGGTGATCTCCGTCCCCCGCCGGGTGGTGGAGATGCAGACCCGCCAGTTTACCCGCACGGTTTACAAGCCGGTTTGGCAGACAGTCCGCCGCACCTGCCGCTACGTGGAATACGTACCGGTGAAGGAAACCAAAAAAGTCCTCGTCGATCGCGGCCACTGGGAAGTGCGCAGGTTCTGCGACCCTTGCGGCCGCGTTGTGTGCTGCAAGGTGTGGGTGCCCAAGCTGGTGGAGCAGGAAGTGGTCTGCGTCCGCTACCGCCCCGAAGAACGCACCCGGGTGATGGAAACGCGGGTCTGCCACCTGCGCCCTGAGACCCAGACGATCACCTGCCAGGTCCCCGTGTGTCGCGTGGAATACGAACACCGGAAGGTCCAAGTCCCCGTCACGCGCCGCGTGGTGGAGCCGGTGCAGGTTACCCGAAAGGTGCCGGTGGTCAAGGTGGAATGGGTGCCCTGTCAAACCACGGTGATGGTGCCGATGCGGGTGCCTTGTTGCCCGGCCCCCTGTCCTTGGTGAGCCGCAACAGCCTGGAAAGCCAACATCTCCTTGAACCGGCGGCACCTCCGGCTGCCGGTTTTTTGTTTTCAGGAGGAGTTTTCCGGTTGCGCGAATTTTGCCTGCCGTTTGTCTTTTAACGGGTGCATGCGTTCCGGGGCCGGTTGTACGGGCCCAAGGGATTACGCCGCCTGGGGGCATCGTTCCGATAGGGAACCAAGGAATCTTTTTGGGGTCTTTGCGCAGTATCACCCCTGTAACGGATTTGCCGTCGGTAGCGCCGCCCTTTGAAACATGGGAGTGCAAGCATGCCCCTTCAGGACGCTGGCACGGCCCGGTGTGCCCCCTCCCCCCTTCGGCGGGCGTTGCCGGCTTGGCTCTGTGCCGCGGCCCTGTTGGCCCTGGTGGTGCCGTTGGTCGGCTGCACTTCGCTGCGGCAGTGGGTTCGCCAGGGGTTTCGCGTGGGTCCGGATTACGCCCCTGCCCCCGCGCCCGTGGCCGAGCAGTGGATCGACTACACCCACTCCCAAGTGAACAACGCCCCGGGCGACTATCGCCAGTGGTGGCACGTGTTCCAGGACCCGCTGCTGGATCAACTTATCGAGCAAGCCAGCCAGCAGAACCTTACCCTCCGCACCGCCGGCATGCGCATCCTGGAAGCCCGAGCCCGGCTCAACATCGCCCGAGGCAATCTCTGGCCCCAACTGCAGCAGGCCTTCGGCAACTTCCAGCGCAACAACACCTCGCAAACGGAAGCCAACGTGCTGCTGGTGCCGGATTTCGACCACTGGGACGTGGGCTTCAACGCCTCCTGGGAGCTGGACTTCTGGGGGCGTTTTCGTCGGGCCATCGAGGCCGAGTCGGCCCTGCTGGATGCGGCCATCGAGGACTATGACAACGTGCTGGTGCTGCTGCAAGCCGAAGTGGCCCGGGCCTACATCCAGTATCGCACCTTCCAGCAGCGGATCCAGGTGGCCCGGCAAAACGTCCAGTTGCAGCAACGCACGCTGCAGATCGCCGACGTGCAGTTCCGCAACGGCAAGGTGACCGAGCTGGACGTGGCCCAGGCCCGGGAAAACCTGGCTGCCACCCAGGCCCTGGTCCCCGCCCTGGAAAGCGGACTGCGGCAAACGGCCAACGCCCTGTGCGTGCTGTTGGGCATCCCGCCCCAGGACCTCACCCAATTGCTGGGCGAAGGCCCCATCCCCCCCGCGCCGGAGCAAGTGGTAGTGGGCATTCCCGCCCAGCTGCTGCGGCGCCGTCCCGACGTGCGCCGGGCCGAACGCCTGGCCGCTGCGCAAAGCGCCGCCATCGGCCTGGCCGAGGCTGAGTTTTACCCGCACATTGCCATCAACGGCTACCTGGGCTACGGCTCGCAGAAGCTGAGCGACCTGTTCCGCAGCGAGTCGTTCATCGGGGCCGTGGGCCCCAGCTTCCAGTGGAACATCCTCAACTACGGCCGATTGTTGAACAACGTGCGGGCGCAACAGGCCCGCTTCTACCAGCGCGTGCTGGAATACCAGCAAACGGTGCTGGAGGCCGCCCGGGAAGTCGAAGACGCCATCGTTGCGTTCCTCAAGGAACAACAGCGGCTGCGGCGCTTGCAGGAGTCGGCCGCCCAGGCCCAGCGAGCCGTCCAGATCGCCACCATTCAGTACCGCCGCGGCACGGTCAATTTCCAGCCGGTGGTCTATATGCAGCAGATCCTGGCCGGTCGCCAGGATCAGCTGGTGCAATCCCAAGGGGCCGTGGCCCTGCGACTGGTGGCCGTTTACAAGGCACTGGGCGGAGGGTGGCAGACGCGGCTTCCGCGGCGCGTTGCTCCCGAAGCGCAACCGCTGCCGAAGGCCCCTGCCCAGCCCGACCCCCTGCAAACGGAAGCCCTGGCCCCGCCGCCCCTGGAGGAAGAAAACACACACCCGCCGGTGGTGGAACGCATCGTGCCGCATGATTTGGGCCAGTGCCTCTAACCCCAAAAGCTCCTCCTGCCTGGAAATTGCCCCATGCAAAGCCGACCCCTTGGCCGACTCGCCATTGCGGTTGCCTTGGTGCTGCTTGGGCTTGCCACGCCCTGGGAGCTGGCGGCGGAAGACACGGCACCCTCGCCTTCCCCTTCCCTCGGGCACCCTTCGGAGCAGGATGGCCTTGGCTGCCGGTGGCGTTGCCCCGATTATGTGCCCAAGTGCCTGCCGGTTTTGTTCCCCCCTCGGCTCTGCCTGCCGGGACCTTGTTACCAGGGCAAGTGCGCCCCGAAGATCAAGTACCCCCGGCTTTGCCCGCCCGGCCCGTGCTACCGCCCCAAGTGCCTTCCGCCTCTTCGGCCCCCCTGCCGGTTCCCGTCCTGGTACCGGTGCCCTGGTCCGGGGGCGTAGCCGGCACCGCAACTGCCCCGGCCGGCAATTCTGCCGGTCTGCCGCGATCCGGGCATCCCCACAGGCTCGTCTTGCCGCGATGAACCGCACCCCGTCCGGCCCCCCCTGGCATTCCGCCCGGCAGGATTCTAAAACCAAAGGTAGTCCTCGTCTCGGCGCGGCGTTTCCCGACATGCCCGCTGCTGTGTCTCCCGCCAGGAGGTTGCCATGAGCAGCTCCGCCTCCGCCTGCTGTCGCCCGGACTGGAACATCCCCTTTCGCCGCGTGGGCTTTATCTCCACGCGCATCTCCGGCACCGACGGGGTGAGCCTGGAGATCGCCAAGTGGACCGACGTGCTGGAGCGGATGGGCCTGGAGTGCTACTTCATCGCCGGCCGCTGCGACCGGCCCGCCCAACGCAGCGTGGTCATTCCCGAGCTGGATTTCCAGCACCCGCTCATCCTGGAGATCACCCGGCAGGCGTTCCAACGCGATCTGCGTTCCCGAGAGCTGAGCAGCAAGATGCACGAGCTGGCCTGGCTGATCAAGGAGCGGCTCTATGAGGCCATCGGCCGCTTGAATCTCGATCTGCTCATCGCCGAAAATGTGCTCACCATCCCGATGAACCTCCCCCTGGGAGCGGCGCTGGTGGAGCTGCTGATCGAAAGCGGCATCCCCTGCGTGGCCCACCATCACGATTTTTTCTGGGAGCGCGAGCGTTTCCTGTTCAACGCCGTGGAGGACTACCTGCACCAGGCGTTCCCCCCGCCTCTGGCCCAGATCAAACATGTGGTCATCAACTCCGTGGCGGCCGAAGAGTTCTGCCGCCGCACCGGGCTGAGCTGCCATGTGGTGCCCAACGTCCTGGATTTCGACAACCCGCCCGAGGAACACGACGGCTACACCCGGCACCTGCGTGCGGACCTGGGCCTGGAACCGGATGATCTGCTCTTTCTGCAACCCACCCGCGTCGTGGCCCGCAAAGGCATCGAGCACAGCATCGAGCTGGTGCGGCGGCTGGACGATCCCCGGGCCAAGCTGGTCATCACCCACAGCCAAGACGACGAAGGGGAGGCCTATCCCCGCCGCGTGCGCGACTACGCCCGGCTGCTGGGCGTGGAAGTGATCTTCGCCGCCGACCGCATCAGCCACCGGCGGCAGATGACCGACGAGGGCCACCGGCAGTACAGCATTTGGGACGCCTATGCCCAGGCCGACCTGGTTACCTACCCTTCCACCTACGAAGGGTTCGGCAACGCTTTCCTGGAGGCGGTCTATTACCGCAAGCCCATCTTCTGCAACCGCTACACCATCTACCGCACCGACATCGAGCCGTGCGGCTTTCAGGCCATCGCCATGGACGGCTTCCTGCTGGAGGAGGTGGTGCAGCAGGTGCGGCACGTGCTCCAGGACGAAGAATACCGCCGCCGGATGGTCGAACACAACTACGAAGTGGCCCAGCAACACTTTTCCTATCGGCGACTGGAGCAGGAGCTGACGATGATCCTCACCGGCGGCCTGAGCCGCTGCCAGGCCACGTGCCGCTGCATGTGTTTCTAAAAAGACCGAACCTCCGCGCCTTTCAAGCTCGCCATGTGCCAGCTCCACCCGGTGGAACAAGCCCTCCTGGCCCGATGGCCGCTGGAACACTGGAGCCAGTGCCCCAGCGTGCTGGCCGTCTCCGGCGGTTGCGACTCCGTGGCGTTGCTGCTGGCGGCCGTCACCGTGGCCGAGAAGCTGGCCCCCCAGCTGCTCGCCCGCCGGCGGTTGCATGTGGCCCACTTCAACCACCGCTGGCGCGAAGAAGCCCCCCAGGATGCTCATTTCGTCCAGGAGCTTTGCCGCCGCTTCCGGCTTCCGTTCCACTTGGGCCAGGCCCCCGAGGCGGCCCGCAGCGAAGCGGCCGCCCGGGACCAGCGTTACGCTTTCCTGCGGCAAGTGGCCGCGCAAGTAGGAGCCCGCTTCGTGGCCACCGCCCACACGGCCAACGACCAGGCCGAAACCGTATTGCACAATCTGCTGCGAGGGACGGGACTGGCCGGCCTGGGCGGCATCCGGCCCTGCCGACCGCTCAACCCCCTGACGGTGCTGGTGCGCCCCTTGCTGGACTGTTGGCGCAAGGAGCTGGAAGAGTACCTGCGGGCCTGCGGCCAGCCGTGGCGCGAAGATGCCAGCAACCGCCTGCTACGCTTCCGCCGCAACCGGCTGCGGCGCGTGGTGCTGCCCCGGCTGGAACGCCTCTACGGTCCGGGGGTACAGCAGCGCCTGGTCCGCCTGGCCGAATCGGCTCGGGAGCTCTATGAGCTGCTCAACCGCCAGGCCCAAAAGCTGCTGGAGGCGGCCCTCTGCCCTGCCCCCCAGCCAGGCACAGTGTGTCTGGACGCGGGGGTGCTACAACAGGAGCCGGAACTACTCGTCCGCGAAGCGCTGGTCGAGCTTTGGCGCCGCCGGGGCTGGCCCCAAGGGGAGATGACCCGCCGACACTGGCACCACCTGGCCCAGGCGGCCACCGCCCCGCCGGAGCAACTCCAAGGAAAACCGCTTCGTTTCCACCTGCCCGGGGCAGTGCTGGTGGAACGCCGGGAAGGACGTCTATTTCTTCGCCCCGGGGCCCTGGAGTCCTCGCCTGCTCTTTCCGAAAGTTAACACCCCGTTGAAAAAATCCCTTACCCCTTGTTATTGAGATATTCTTCTGTACACTGGCCGCGTTGGGTTTCTCAACTCCCAGCTTCTTCCTTCCAGCGTGAAAA
>JALSGI010000606.1 GCA_026982835.1 Planctomycetota bacterium
CCACCACAGCCATCCGCACAGCCTCACTGCGTAGTAGAAGGCCACCCGCCGCCAACGCGGCACGCCATACTGCCGCATCAGTTCCCGAAACAGCGCATCGGCAAAAAACCGCGAAAACGGCACCCGCTCCCGGTAGCAGTAGTCGTGCACAATCGAAGCCTCCAGCCACGGCCCGTCGGGGGGAAAAAGCGGCCACAGCAGCCGCGGGATCGAGGCGAAATCGGTCTCAAATCCGGCGGGGATTTCGACGCGGAGGCGGATGCCGTTTTGAAGCTGTATCTTCAGCGCACGGGCCAGCACATACGTGCGCCGGCCGCCGCGGATGGCCGCACTTTTCAGCTCGACGCCTCGTGGCAGGTTCATCGGTCTAATCGTTTCAACAGTTCATCCAGCCTCTGTTCGATCCGCTCCAGTCGCCGATCCAGGTTCCGCACGTCGGCCTGAAGCTGGGCAGCCCGCTCCCGAAGCGAGCTTTGCGTGGCCGAAACGTAACTGAGCCACCCGGCCGCCCCGGCCCCCAGCCCCACCAGCACCGCGGCCACCAAGGCCCAGGCCCAGCGGGGCAACAGGACGCCGTTTTGCGGAGGGTGATCCAACGTGGTTGCTGTTGCTGAGTTCATTTCGCGCCTTTACTGCTTGGAAGAATTCCCACTCATCGCGTCCAACCGCTCGTGGATTCTGGAAAGCATTAGCTCCAGCCCTCCCGAAAGCCGGCTGCGCAACGCTCCGGCCAGGAAAAAGGCAATGATCGTCGCCGCCACGCTGGGCACGCCCACCCAGGTCAAGGCCGTGGCCAGGCTGCCGCGATCCAGGTTCTCCACTCGGGCTTGCAGCCGCTTTTCCATGGCTTGCAGCTTGGCATCCAGGGCTTGGGCCAACGCCCCTTTGGGCGATTGGCCCTGTTTGCGGGCAGCCACATAGTCCCGCACCAGGCCCATCATCTGCTGCAGCGTGACGACCTGTCCGGCAAGTTCTGCCAGCTTGGCCTTCAGGTCGGCGTTTTCCTTCTGGGCGGTTTTGCGGGCTTCCTCTTTGACTTTCTGCACCGAGGAAGCAAGCTCCTGGCGGAGCTGGCCAAGTTGCGCAGCCAGCTGTTGCACCTTGGGGTCTTGGGATTGCAAAAGCTTCTGCTCAATCTGTGGCCAGATGTTGTTGAGCTTTTTGAAAAGCGTTTCGATTACCTGCACCCGGCTCTCCAGCTCTTGGAGCCGCTTTTCCACCTGGCCGGGGGCAGGCAGACTCGGCCCTCCTTCTTTCGGCCCAGGGCGGTCCGGCAACTGCGGTCCGGGCTCCGGCCGCGGAGGACGACCAGGATGCAGCCAGTCAAATGGGCGACGACCGCCGCCAAACCGGAAAGGCCCTCAGTCCGGACACGGTGGCCCGGAACCAGACTCCGTTTTGGGCGTGGCCACCTGCCCAAGTTCGCCAGCAGGTTCCGGTCCTGCTTGAGGGACGTAGGGCGGAGGGAGTTGCGGCGTGGTGGCCGACACCTCGTGGCGAGCCGCCCAAAGCCTTTGGATCACGAACCGCAGAATCTGGGCTCGCCCATTGCGAGTGGAAGGATCGTACCAGGTCAAAAGCCCCACAACCTGCGTGCCCCAGACATCACAGATCGCCGAGCCACTTCGGCCGCTCATCATGTCCCGCGCCCCGGCACGGCCCGGGAAGAAGCTAAAGTGCGGCCAGCGGACCTGCCGCACCGTGCCATGCCACAAACTGGGCCAGTCGGCGGCAGGGCAGCCGACGGTGATGATCTGCTGGCCTTGGGCGGGCATGGCCAGCGAAAGGGGGACAAACGATAGCCTGCCGGGCCAATTGCGCCTCCCGACCCGGACCACGGCAGCATCGGTGTAGGCGTCCTGCCGGCGAAGCGTCACCACGCCCGAGGCGGGACGAAGCTGCTTGCCGTCCTGGAAAGGGACCACCTGCACCGTGCGACTGCGGCCCACCACGTGGGCGTTGGTCAAAATCCAGACGA
>JALSGI010000607.1 GCA_026982835.1 Planctomycetota bacterium
CCGATGCCGAACAGGTTCACGGCGGTCGTGGCCCGGCCGGTGAGCTCGATGGGGAAGACGAGCCGCGCGTAGGCGAGCAGGATCACCCCCACCGTTCCCGTGTAGCCGAGGGCGAAGAGCAGCCCACCTAGCGCCCAGGCCCCCAGGCCGCCCGCTCCCCAGGCGAGCACCCCCATGAGGACCACGAAGCCCGCCCCCAGCGCCAGGATCGTCGGGGGCACGCCCACCCGGTCGGCGATCCAGCCGGTGCTGAGGAAGCCCACCAGCGCCCCGAAGCTGAGCGCCAAGAGCAGGTTGCCCACGGCGATCGGGTCCATGCCGTGCACCTGGTAGAGGTAGGGCCCGGCCCAGAGCGTCTGGATGCCCAGGAAGGCGCCCACCACAAAGAGGTTCATCCCCGCCATGCTCCAGAAGAGGGGGCTCGAGAGCACCGACCGCAGACCGCCGGCGCGCGTTCCGGGCTCGAGCCGGTCGCCCTCGGGGGTGTTGCGCACGCCCAGGAGGATGGCCAGCGCCGAAGCGAGGATCACCCAACCGCCCCAGAAGAAGACGCTGCGCCAGCCCAGCTGCTCGGCCAGCCAGGCGAGCGGCGTACCCGAGGCCAGGGCCCCGGCGCTCCCGAACCCCACCAGCCAGCCCGCTACGGTAGCGAAGCGCCCGGCGGGGAACCAGCGGCTGAAGGCCTTGTAGGCCCCCATGAGGATGCCCGCCATCCCCACCCCCAGCAGCAGCCGGCCCAGCATCAACCCCGTCACCGTGTGCGCGGCCGCGAAGACCCAGCTCCCCGCCGCCCCCACGAGCATTAGCCCCGGCGTGACCCAGCGCGGACCCCAGCGGTCCAGCGCCCCGCCGAGCGGCAGCTGCACCGCGGCGAAGGCCAGGTAGAAGAGGCTGGTCATCAACCCCAGCGTGGCCGCGTCGAGGCCCATCTCCCGGGTCAGGTCGGGGGCGATGACGGCGTTGGCGGAACGGAAGAAGTAGGAGAGAAAGTAGGCGAGGGTAAACAGCACGAAGACGCGCAGACTACCGGACATGCGGGCATTCTACCGCCCCGGCGAGACGGGAAAGCGCGCTGCGCGGTGCGTGACGGGAGAAAGCTTGCGGCAAGCAGCCCATGGAAATCTGCTTGCGGCTTGCAGCTTATGTGCTGTGGGGATCCACTCGTACCTCGTGGCCTGCGGTTTTTGTCTTGTTCAGACGATTAGGGCTTCGGTCGGGTTGCCGTGCAATAAGACGCCCTCCCGTAGGGGAGGCAGGAAAGGCGGTACCCGATGCGTGGTGCGTGCCGAAAAAGAAGCCTGCCCGTGGTGCTTCTTGTTTTGCCACGACAAAAGCTTTGCTCTGGTCGCAGCGTAGCAAGACGCCCTCCCCCTGGGGGAGGGTTGGGGGTGGGGGTTGTGGGCACGGCAAAAGCCAAAACTTCGCCTTTTACACCGCAAACTCCCATCCCACAACCTACTTCCCACTCCCCACCGCAGCAGACCCCCTCGCCCTGCGGCCCCTCCCATAAGGGGGAGGCCTGCCCCTTCCACAGCCGAGCTGCTTTGGCATTATGCGACCCTCCTTTTCTCCCTCCTCTGGGGGAGGGTTGGGGTGGGGGTAGTTGGCGTTGCAAGGCCTGAAAGTCCGGTCGTATTTCTTTACCTTCCCACCCCGTGCACCTGTAATTCTCATCCGGCCAAACAACCCCCCACTGGCGGCTGCGCCGCCATCTCCCCCGAAGGGGGAGGCCGGGGCCGCACGCGGTTCGTGGTGCGTGGTAACCGATAAGGCCTGTTGCTTGTAGCCCGGGGTTTGGGGTTTTTGCTTCTTTGCGACCGTTGAAGCCTTAGATTTAATCGCCCCAAAAGAAAACTCCCCCCTCGGGGAGGGTTGGGGAGCGGATCGTGGGCGCCGACGAAACCGAAGGTTTAGCTTCTGCATCGCAAAACCCAGATCCCACAACCCGCCTCCCACTCCCCCCGCAGCAGACCCC